>WJKZ01000262.1 GCA_014728785.1 Candidatus Omnitrophota bacterium | reverse complement strand
GTAAAACCCAAATTTATGGAGTTCATACAATCCTTATCCTTCCCTCTTAGACCTGAATCGGGGCTCATTTTCGAATCTATATACAAAAAGTGGATCATCCATACAAATGGGGAGGGAAGAAACCAGGACCCCCTAATCAAAAATTTGCACCTGGAAGAATTTTTAATGTACCCCCTCTGGCTTAACTCAAAGCCGTGGGGAATAATAATAGCAGATAACTATGTGACAAAAAAAACAATAAGCGCAGAAGACACCAAATTCTTTGCTATGTTTATGGAACAGGCCAGAGGCGCAATCGAAAATTCGCAGTCATTTGAGAATACTTTAACTAAATCCCATACGGACCCTCTAACTTCTTTATGGAATTACGGCTATTTTCAATACCGTTTAGATGAAGAAATGGCCAAAGCAGAATCGCTGAAAAATAATCTGTCGGTTATGATGATTGACATCGATGACTTCAAAAGATTTAACGATACCCAGGGACATATCCAGGGTGATACGGCCCTGAAATACATAAGCCGGATACTAAGCGGGAATTGCCGTAAAGAAGATATATTATGCAGGTACGGAGGAGAAGAATTCTCCTTAATCCTGCCGGAAAACGATAAAGAAATGGCGTCTTTTTTAGGAGAACGTATGAGACAATCTGTGGAAATAAAAGATATACTGAATTACAGATTCACTATCAGTATCGGTATTGCCACCTATCCTCAGGACGGAAAGGAAAAAATATCTCTTCTAAAAAAAGCTGACTCCGCCCTCTATGAAGCTAAAAATCAGGGGAAAAACAGAGTGATTATCGCCTCCTGAAATTGAGCGCAAGTTAAGTAGCGTAATCCTTATTAATTATCTTTTCGCCGCAAACCAGCATCTACCTAATAAAAATTATTCAACTCGAGGAAGGTACCTCTTCTTCGGAAGCAAATTTGACTGATACCAACTTTGATATGCCTTTTTCCTGCATAGTAACGCCATAGAGAACATCGGCGTTGCTCATAGTCCTTTTGTTGTGGGTTATTAATATAAATTGAGAAAAGGAAGAAAACTCCTTTAATATATGGTTAAACCTGCCGACATTTGCTTCATCAAGAGGTGCATCTATCTCGTCTAAAACACACAACGGAGAAGGCCTGACTCTAAATATTGCAAATATCAAAGAGATAGCGGTCAAAGCCTTTTCTCCTCCGGAAAGAAGGGAAACATTCTGGAGCTTCTTCCCCGGAGGCTGAACTTCTATATCTACGCCTGAGTCCAGGACGTTTTCCGGATCCAGCAGGATTAAATTAGCTTTTCCCCCGTTAAATAAAAACTTAAATATTTTCCTAAATTCCTCCTGTATTTTGGAAAATGTATCAATGAACAGCTCTTTAGAGGTACGGTTTATCTTCTGTATGGCTTTCTTTAAATTATCCTTGGAGTCTATAAGATCCTTTTTTTGGTTTTCCAGAAATTCTTCCCGCTTTTTTAATTCCTCAAATTCCTCGATTGCTACCAAATTTACCTCTCCCAGGGATTTAAGCTTTTTTTTCAGCTTCTCGCGCTGCTGCGAAAAGGTTTCTAAATTTACTTCCTCGGTATCTACCTCCTCTATATCGAAATCAATATTATAAACCTGGTTTATATAGTCTTTTATCTTATTCTTTTCGTATTCTAACTCCTGGACTTTGAGCTTTTTGTTGTAGATAGAATTTTGAATCTCCTCAATCTCTGAGTCTATGCAATCTATCTCTTTTTGGGAAACTTCCGTACTTTGACTTAGCTTTGTTTCCTGTCTCTGCAGGTCCTCTTTCTTTCTGGAAATATCTTCGATTTCATTTTTATATTTTTCCGACTGATTTCCGGAATTTTTTATATCTGAAAGGAAGGATTCTATCCGTGAGAGATTTTCTTTGCGTTCTTTCTCAATATTTTTCACGCTCTCGCAGATATTATCTGTCTCTCCTTTAAAAAACTCTATTTTTGACTGTAAAGTATCTTTTTCCTTAAACAGCGACTGTTTTCCGGCTTCAGACTGAGCTATCTCTATATCTAACTCTCTCAACCTTTCTGTACCCTCGTTTATAATATCCTGATGCCGGGCGAGTTCATTATTAGTTTCACTCAGGCTATTCTCGTAACCGTCTTTTTCCGATTCCATCTCCTTTTGGCGATGCTGAAAATCTTCAATCTCGGAAAGTGCGGTCTTTATCTCCTCCTCTAATATCCCGCTCTCTTCTTCCAGTCTCTCTGCCTCTTTCCTTAAACCGTCTCTCTCTTGTAATTTTTCCTGAAAAAGGTTACTTTCGGCCTCTATCCTTTCATTTTCGCTGGATAATCTTTCTCCAAGCTCAACCCTCTCCCTCTCAATCTCTTTCTGGCTGCTCTTTATATTCTCTATCTCTTTACTAAGGAAATCCATTCTTTCCTCGAGCTGCCGTTCCTCGAAAGAGACAATCTTAGCTTCTATCTGAGCTCTGTAGCTTTGCCCCTCTTTTTGGAAATTTACGTTTTGTAAAGATGCAACGAGTTTGTTTATATTTACCGGCTCCTCAGCAAAAATAACTGTTATCTTTTTCTTCTCGGAAAAAGTCTCATATCTCAGACGCAAATCCTTTAAAAACTCGTAAGATGCTTTGAGTTCAAAAAGCTCTTTTTCTTTACTCATAAGATCCGCCTGCAAATTATCCTTTGCTTTCACCAGCTCATCCTGGCGCCTTATGAGCTCGCCTTTCTTTTCCTTAATTTTCTTAAGACTCTCTTCTGCCCGGTTGAATTCCTCTTCCGCCTTTCTGGATTTTTCATTATTTTCCCCCACTAAAGAATCCAATCTCGCTTTATCTAAACTTAACCGTTTCTTCCTGTTTGTAAGAGTGTTCAGATTCGCCTGGATTTCCACAATAATATTGTTGGATTTAGATCTTTTCGTCTCCAGCTCAAGAACAGTTTCTTTTAAGCCGCTCGTTTCCTTCCTGGATTCCTCGACTTTGTTTGCGAGATTTTCTTTTTCCTTGCGATAGCTCTCTATTTTATTATTCAGAAGGGCTATCTCTTTTTCTATCTGGGCGAAGCGTTCTATTTCTTTTCGGTTTCTTTCTTCTTGCAGCTTCAACCTCTCCAAGAAATTATCCCTGGCGGAATCAAGATTCCGGTTCCTCTCCTCCATCTCTTTTATGCGCTGATTCTGAACCTCAATATTATTGGCGACGTTTTCCAGCTTAGCTTCCAGACTGACAATCGACGATGAAGCTTCTTGCAGTTCCTCGCGTATAGATTTTATATTACGGTGCAGCTCTTCCCATTTGTTGTTGGCTTTAAGCAACTCTGCATTCTTTTCGCCGGAGGTGCCTTCGAGGGTACCAAGCTCTGTTTGAACTCTCTCTATTTTTTCCTCCAGTAATCTGGTATTTACAGCTGCGATGACTTTCTCTGCCCTGATTAAATCTCCCTCTACCTCTTTGTACTGCTTTGCTCTGTCCACCTGTCTCTGCAGGTAACGAATCTGGCGTCTGACTTCAGACATTATATCTTCAAGCCGCAGCATATTTTCTTCGGCTTCATTAAGCCTTCTTAATGTTTCTCTTTTCCTCTCCTTATACTTTATTATTCCGCTGGCCTCGTCAAAAATCAGTCTTTTATCCTCCGGCTTGTAACTTAAGAATATTTCTATTTTGCCCTGCTCCACAAAAGAATAGGTAGACTCACCGACACCGGTACCCATAAAAAGATTCTGGATATCTTTTAGCCTGACAGGATTCTTATTTATGAAATACTGGCTTTCCCCCGAACGGTAAAGCCTTCTGCCGACCACAACCTCTTTGAAATCGATAGGCAGGTATTCGTCCTCGTTGCAGAAAGTCAAAAAGACCTCGGCATAATTCATGGCAGGTACCCTCTCGGTGCCGTTAAAAATAATATCTTCCATTTTTACTCCCCGCAGGGACTTGGGGCTCTGTTCGCCTAAAGACCACTTTATGGCATCGAAAATATTTGATTTGCCGCAGCCATTAGGACCCACCACTACCGTAATTCCGGACTCAAACTTTAAGGAAATTTTTTGAGGGAAGGATTTAAAGCCGAAAATGCTCAGTTCTTTGAGATACATAATGGAGCCTGTGAATTTTATCTATTAAGCTTTTCTTTAATTAACTTGGTCAAAGAAGGAACTACTTTAAATATATCTCCTACTATCCCGTAATCAGCAACTTTAAAAATAGGCGCATCGGGATCTTTATTTATAGCTATAATTGTACCCGAAGACTGCATACCTACCAAGTGCTGGATTTGTCCGGATATACCACAGGCAATATATATTTTAGGACATACGGTTCTGCCGGTCTGGCCAACTTGGTGGGAATAAGGTATCCAGCCCGCATCAACACAGGCACGGGAAGAGCCCACTGCCGCACCCAGAACCCCGGCAAGCTCTTCTATCAGTTTAAAATTAGCGGGTTCTTTTAAGCCCCGGCCTCCGGAAACTATTATATCTGCTTCGGCTAAATTGACTGTTGCAACAGTTTCTTTTATGAAATCAAGGAATTTTATCCGCTTATCCTCGGAGGAGGAGGAAAAACAATCTTCCTTTATTACTTCGCCCTTCCTTTTAACATCAACTTCTGCTTCGGGCATAACCTTATGCCTTACCGTAGCCATCTGGGGTCGGAAATTAGGAGAAATTATCTGGGCCATAATATTGCCTCCGAAAGCAGGACGGGTCTGTATTAAAATCTTCTTCTCTCTGTCTATATCTAAGCC
This sequence comes from Candidatus Omnitrophota bacterium, assembly GCA_014728785.1. Classification (GTDB taxonomy): domain Bacteria; phylum Omnitrophota; class Gorgyraeia; order Duberdicusellales; family 4484-171; genus WJKZ01. The sequence continues at coordinate 8,444 of WJKZ01000262.1, read as the reverse complement.
GGTACAGTCAGCAGTTAATCCTGTGTAGAGATTGACTGCTATTCTGGAAACAAGACTTCTGCCGGTAGTAGTAGCGCCGGCTAAAAATATTTCCGGCTTATATCTCTTAATCAGAGAGACTATGGCTCTGGTATAATTTTCGGCAATATAGTGCTGAAGAGAGGGGGAATCCACCACATAAACTTTTTCTGCCCCCCGCTGGATTAAATCCCGGGCTTTATCTTCGATATTACTGCCTAACAAAACTGCCCCCACATATGTGTCCAGGGTATCTGCCAATTCTCTGGCCTTAGCCAGCAGTTCAAACACAACCGGAGCAATGTTACTTTCCCGCTGCTCGGCGAAAACCCACACCCCTTTATAAGAAGATATATCCTGGCGGGCTTCTTTTTGCTCGGATATACGTATAGCATCGAATTTACACGTACTCAGACATGCCCTGCATAAAGTGCACTTATCTAAGTCTATCACTGCCTTATTTTTTTCTATTCTTATAGCTCCGGTAGGACAGGCCTTAATACACAATCCGCATCCTGTGCATTTATCCTGGATTACTTTTATGTTACTCATAGTAAATCTTTTATTTCTTCGAAAAGTTGTGCCACGGATTCGGCTTCTTCTCCCTTAAAAATTTTACCCCCTTCCTTTTGGGGTGGAGTAAAAACCTTTACCACCTGCGTAGGAGAGCCTTTTAAACCGATCTCTTCTTCTCTTATCTGAAGATCGGTGTTACCCCAGGTGGGTATTTGTATCTTTTTGGCCTTCATCTTACCACGCAGAGAAGGAAATCTGGGTTCGTTTATTTCTTTCACTACGGTAATCAGTGCCGGCAATTGTAATTCCAGTAGTTCATACCCTTCCTCAAGCAGACGTTCCAAAACGAGGATTTTGGGCTGGGTATCAAGATGTATTGTATCTATTTTTCTTACATATGTAGCCTGAGGTAAATCCAGATGCGTTGCTATACCCGGACCGACTTGGGCTGTGTCGCCGTCGGATGCCTGTTTTCCGCAGATAACTAAATCGTAATCACCTACTTTTTCTATGGCTCTTGCCAAAATCAGGCTTGTAGCCCAGGTATCCGAGCCGGCAAATTTTCTATCGCAAAGATGAATAACCGAATCAACCCCCAGAGAAACGGCTTCTCTTAAAGCTCCCTGAGCCTGGGGAGGCCCCATAGTTATAGCAATAACTTCTCCTCCGAAACGTTCTCTAAGCCGCAAGGCCTCCTCAATTGCATACATGTCAAAAGGGTTAATTATAGAATCAATGCCTTCTCTGATTAAGGTATTTGTTTCGGGGTTAATCTTTACTTCCGTTGTGTCGGGAACTTGCTTGATACAGACTAAAATCTTCATACTCATTAAAGGGGTACTTTAAATCAATTACACATTACAACAGACTATCGGGAGATATTATTAAATCCGAAAATGAATTCCAACCCTTCAAGCCGTTAAAAAACTTAAAACCTGTTTATATTTGTCCCGGGTTTTGCTGATTACTTCTTCAGGCAAAGAAGGTGCTGGAGGGTTTTTGTCCCAGCCCGAACTCTCTAAATAATCACGGACAAATTGTTTATCAAAACTAACCTGTGACCTCCCCGGTTCAAAGTCATTCTTGGGCCAAAAACGGGAAGAATCAGGCGTAAGGACTTCGTCTACAAGAATAATTTTACCTCCATGTATACCGAATTCAAACTTAGTATCGGCTATAATTATCCCCTTTTTTTCGGCATAAGATGCTGCTTTCTCATAAATTTTTATGCTGAGATTTTTAAGAGTTGCGGCGGTCTCACGGCCTAAAATATTTTCCATATAAGCAAAATCAACATTTTCGTCGTGACCTGATTCAGCTTTGGTTGCGGGAGTAAAAATCGGCTCGTTCAATTTCTGGGACTCTTTCAGGTTTTCTCCCAGGGTTATACCGCAGACACTTCCGGTCTTTTTATACTCCTTCCACCCCGAACCTGAAATGTAACCTCTGACCACACATTCAAAAGGGAAAACTTCACATTTTTTTACAATCATAAATCTGTCTTTCAGAATATCGGATTCGCTTTGCAGAACCTGCGGTAAATCGTTTGCTTCTGAAGATATCAGATGATTTTCTATCATATCTTTTAAGAAAGAAAACCAAAAAAGGCTTACTTTGGTTAAAACAGCTCCTTTTTCGGGGATAGGGTCCGGGAGGACAACGTCAAAACAGGATATTCTGTCTGTGGCAACTATCAGAAGGCTGTCCTCTAAATCATAGACATCTCTAACCTTGCCTCTTTTAAAAACCTCAAGCCCTTTGAAATCGGTTTTCTCCAACATAATTACCGGGTATTAAATTTATCGGGATTAACGTAATCTCCGTGTACCTTTCTGCACTCCTTGAGCCTCTGCTGCTGGGAATCGAGCTCGGAGAAAAGACAATCAGGTATATCAATCAAATCGCGGTAGATATTCTTTATTCTCTCTATTTTCGCCAGATTCTCCGGTATTCTTAAGGTAAACTGTTCTGTGTAATCACCTTTAGGATAGTCTTTTTTTAGTACACCCTGAAACAAAATTTTTAAATCTTCATATAGAGGTATAAAACCTGTGGGAGTAAGCAAAGCATCGATTCTTTTTTCGGCTCTTAGTCTGATCCATTTAAGCCATATAATCTTATCCTGGATTTCATTTAGAAATTTACCCTGCTTATCTCTCAAAAAATAATTTACTGAGAATATCATATCAGTATCTTCGATTTTTTTGCCGAAATCAAGGTTCATTTTTATATAAGTGCCTAATTTTATAGACAGGAAATCTATATTGGACATGGGATTAAAAACCCTTACCCCTTCCTGACCCAGGGTAGCCGCTGTAGTTTCCGATTCAAGGCTGGCTCCTTTGGTAATAATCCCCTGTTGCCAATTCAGAGCCTGTTCTACCGGAGGAGAGGTATCTGCATCTCTTCCTCCGTAAATCAAACCTTTTATCTTCACACCCCGGGGATTTTCCAAATCTTCATCCACGTTTTCCAAATCCCTCAACCTTATGGTATATCTTGCGTTTTTATGGGAAAGCGGTATCTCCTCTCCCTGAGAATCAGTCTTGCCGGGAAACCATTTACCTGAAAAATTTACCCCTTCTTCGCAGCATTTCCCACCCTTGCCTATCCAAAAAGGAATACCTTTTTTATCTACCAATACATTGGAGAATATCACCTCTCCTTCGGTGTTCAAAGCTTTAAAAAGAATTGGGTCATCTTTGGCATTGACATCTTTTATTATGCCGAAAATACCTCTTTCCACATTTACCGCATAGATTCCGTCTTTCCTGCATCTTAGATAAGCTATATCGTCACCTATTACTGTCTCGCCCGGAAGCATTGCAGTAGAGGTTTTACCGCACATGCTGGGATAGGCTCCGCAAAAATATGCTTTGCTGCCGGATTGATCCGAAACAGACATTACAAACATATGTTCGGCAAGCCAGCCTTCCCGGGAAGCTTTTTTTATAGCCAGCCTTAAAGCTAACTTCTTAAGCCCTACAGTATTTCCGGCGTATTGGGTATTAACACTGTAGACCAGATTTTTTTCTAAGTCAATGTATACTCTTCTTTTATCGACCCTTTTACTGATGCAATTTTCTAACTCACCGGCACTGTGGACAAATTTAAAAAATCCTGTGTTGCTTTTATTTTTTTTGAAAGCTTCGTAGCCGGACCGGTAGAGTATATCTTCGGAATGGGCTACATATGCCGAATCGGTAATCTGGACGGCAAGAATAGAAAAATCAGAATCAAGCGGCCCGAGGCAGAAGAAACATACATACATCTCCTTGCCCGACATTATATTTTTAAGAATATCTAATATTTCCCGGCTTCCCTGCTGCTTATCTGTGGTATTAACATAATAGCTGATCTTCTCTCCCTCCGGAAGCAAATACTTTGTATTCTTTTTGTCTCTCGCCTGATCAAAATAACCGTCAAAGTGCACAGTGTGGCCGGTTGTGTTTAATTTCTTCTCTTCCCCTAAGGCAACGGCCTTGTCTTTTATGTAAGCAATGTCTCCGGATGAATCAGTGCGCACAAAAACGGATTCGGGATTGCAAATATCTACATATTTACCTACAAAATTAAAAACATCCCGGCTATCCAGCCTGTCCAGTTTGTTAAAATTATCTTCATTTAATCTTTCTTTTAAAAAGTCACGGTAATTAATTTCCATATCTTCTCCTCGCTATAAAATTAAAGGTTAAAAAGCTCCTTTTGAAGAAGCAATTTATCACAATATTCTGCAATTGGCAAGGATTTAAAAAAAGAGGATCAACGGGAATAAAAGAATTTATATATGTCTAAATAACTGTGCCTGAATCTATTATGCAACCTTTGGGAATAATAACTATTCCCTCTTTTATATAATACCTCTCAGATTCGAATGATTCTACCCCTTTCTCGTTAACTATTCGTACATTATCGCCGATACGGGCATTCTTGTCGATTATGGCTTTTTTGATTAAGCAATTCCTGCCCACGCCTACAAAAGGGATCTCTTTCTGTACATCTCTCTGTTTGTCCTCCTTTGACTCATAGTAATCGGCCCCCATCAGAATGGAGTCTTCTATCCGGCTGTTCTCATAAATACAACTTCTCAGGCCTATTACGGAATGGTTTATGCTGCATCTGCGTAATATAGAGCCGTCACCCAGAAGGGTTCTTTTTAAATCCGCCTCTTCTACGCTCGCCGGGGGAAGATAACGGGGATGGGTAAAGAAAGGCCAGCTCTCATCAAAAAGATTTACAGAAGAAGCAGAGTCCGTAAAAATAAGGTTTTCCTCATAGAATGCCTTTATGGTCCCTATATCTTTCCACTCTCCTTTATGTATATAGCTATAGGTCAATTTATGAGGAAAAGAATCCGGCATAACCTCTTTGCCGAAATCAGCCTTGTTATTATTGTATAATATTTCGGTTAAGACTTCTTTGTTAAAAAGATATATTCCCATAGAAGCAAGATAATATCTCTTTCCTTCTATTAAAATCCCCATACTCTCTACCGCATCTTCATCCTGGGGCTTTTCTATAAAGTTGTTTATCCGTCCTCTTTTATCGGTCCCCATTATTCCGAAATCCTTTATCTCACTTCCCGCTATCGGCTTACAGGCTATAGTGATATCGGCCTTATTTTCATTATGGAAGGCAAGAAGTTCCTTAAAATCCATGCGATAAAATTGGTCGCCGGACAGCACCAGAACATATTCGACCGAAGGGTTGTTGAAATGCTTAAGGCAACGCCTTACGGCATCGGCTGTACCCTGAAACCAATCCATACTATCCATAGATTGTTCCGCTGCCATTATCTCCACAAAACCACCAGAAAAAGGGTCTAATTTGTAGGTCCGGGTGATGTGTTTGTTTAAAGACTCCGAATTAAATTGAGTAAGTACGTATATATGATTAAAACCGGAGTTCAGTGAGTTGCTTATAGGAATATCTACCAACCGGTATTTTGCGGCAAAAGGGACCGCAGGTTTAGAACGGTATTTGGTAAGAGGATTCAATCTAACCCCCCTGCCTCCTCCCAACACAAGACATAAAACTTCTCTCATGATTCTCCTTTTATTATTTTCCTGTAAAGATTAACATATTGGCCGGCGGATACTTCCCAGGAAAAATCAAAACTCATAGCTCTGACCGTCAGCTCTCTCCATTTATCTTTATTGTTATACACATCAACTGCTCTATGTAAAGCATTTAAAAAGTCTCCGGCTTCCGGTCTCCTGAATTTAAACCCATTTCCTCTCAAAGGACTTTGTGTATAATCGATTACGGTATCATCAAGTCCGCCCACTGCCCTTACCACAGGAGGTGTTGCATATTTTAAACTGTACATCTGGTTTAATCCACAAGGTTCATATTCCGAAGGCATAAGGAACAAATCACAACCGGCCTCTATTTTGTGCGCAAGACTATCGTCAAAAGCAACTCTAACTGCAATTTTATCGGGATAAATCCGGCTTAATTCCCATAAAGCCTGTTGGTATCTTTCTTCGCCTGTTCCCAAAATTATAATTTTATATCCTGCCCGTACTATATCATGCATAGCAGAAATAAGCACATCTATGCCTTTTTGTTTAGCCAGTCTGCTTATTACTCCCAGCAAGGGCCCCGTATAAGAATAATCGAGGCCTACCTCGTGTAAAAGGTCTTTTTTACATAAATATTTATTAGAAAGACTTTCCTGGTTATAATTAGCGGCAATGTAGTTATCTTTAGCGGGGTCCCATAATGAGTAATCGGCACCGTTTAGTATACCGTAAATATCATTCTTTCTTTTCTGCAATAATCCTTGTAATCCGCAGCCGAACTCCTCAGTCAATATTTCCCTGGCATATCCTTTACTGACAGTACTTATTACTTCTGAAAAAATTATGCCTGCTTTCATTAGATTAATTTTCCCGTAGAATTCAAAGTAGCCGGGTGTAAAAAAATCATAATCTATGCCTAACAACGGCAGGGTATCAGACGGGCCTATGCCCTGATAGGCTAAATTATGGATAGTAAACAGGCTCCTGCTACGGCCGAAAAATTTAGAAACATCCCTGTCCTTTCTCATGTAAAAGGGTACCAGGGCTGTCTGCCAATCATTGGAATGGATTATATCCGGCTTGGAATTCAGAGCTATTAAGCTAACTAACACTGCTTTGGAGAAAAAAGCAAAACGTATGAGATTATCGGGATAGTCTCCGAAACTTGTTCCGTAAAGATTATCTCGATGGAAAAAATCTTCGTTATCTACAAAATAGAAATCTACTCCCTGATAAGATGTTTTGCGCAGGCAAAAATATATCTCCCTGTAACCGAGCTTTGCTGAAAGTTGCTCAAAAACAACCTTTGAGCCGGGATTTTTTTCTTTTATCTGTTTGTAAAAAGGCAGGAATACCTCTACATCCAAATCCAGAAGTTTAAACTGGCGGGAGAGACTGCCTACAACATCCGCCAATCCGCCTGTCTTAACAAAAGGCAGTGCTTCCGGAGAAATAAATGATATACTTAAGTTTTTCTTCACAACAATAGGGACAAACGGATTAAAAACTCATGTCTATTTCCCCAAGACTTCCATACCCCGCCTGCATATCTCTTTAGCATAATCTGTCCAGAGGCCCTTCCCCCAATAACGAAAACAACTGGTCTGCGACAAAAGCAGATACAGTAGAGCTTTTCCGTACCGGTTGTCGCCGCCGATTTTCCGCCTTTTATCGAAAAGCTTGTGAAACTCAACGCTCAATTTATTTACCGGGTCCATCACATCCTTATAGCCTTTAACCCAATTCTTATCGTTAGTCCAGGAAGCTTTTTCAAGGCTGAAGTCCGGGTATTTCTCCTTTAATTTTTCCAGAGCTCTGTCAGCCGCTCCGGCTTTAAAACCGTCTATAAATTCCCATATTTTTGATTGGGAAACCGGCTGAACTTCAATTAAATCACCGTCTTTTAACCCTAAATTATATATAAATTCAAGGTATTCGCTTCCGTTCATTGAAACTGTCCCTTGAGTACCTATTTCACTAAATGCCTTCTTATAAGCCTCGGGAAATTCGTTCATCATTACCCCGCCGTTTTCTCCGTCTCCTATCTGTAAAACATACGGAAATAAGTTGACTCCTGCGTAGTTCTGCCTTCCTTTGGTTTTAGCCTCATAATAAGGCTGCATCTGTCCCACCAGTTTGGTATCGGAACCCTGTGTCTTTATCAAAGCCACTATTTCCTCTTTCTCCCCAAGGGAATTCCTGGCTACTAACTTATGTGGAAGATAAGGATTGTCTATGGAAGAGGCATCTGTTTTTTCTATAGTATGCTCCTGAACCATAAGCCATCTGTAGCCGTATTCTTTCAAAGCCCTTACGTATTCATAGCATATATCGGGATGAATCGGAAGGTGCATCTCGGGTGCGGAAAAACCCCTGACTCTTTCTAATGCCTCATCTCCGAACAGAGAAGCAAAATGATGTCGCCAGCTTTCTATATGAAGTTTTATGTCCGGCACAGGGGTAGATGAGACTACCGCATGAGACCACATTGTGCCTAACCACTCTACGTAAGGGTAATATTTCTTGTCACAGGCAATCACCTTAAGCTTATCTATTGCTTCGGTTTGTCCTATCTGCTCCAGGCCCCACAAAAGGTTTCCGGAATAATCAAGCATAACCCGGGGGTTTTTACCTTCACCGGCTAATTCCTTTATAAAATCAGACATCCGGTAATAACATTTCAAAAATACGGGAGCATTGTAGTTATCGCCTATATCCTGATGCTCCATCATATATTGCAGATTACTTATCAAAGCCGCAGATTCCAGGTCATCTTCGCTCGCCGGTATAGTAGGCTGGTGCATATGGAGGGCTATGCCGAAAGCCGCATCCACTTTATCCGGCTTTATTTTGGAAAGAGAAGAATATAATTTCCTCTTAAGACCG
>WJKZ01000261.1 GCA_014728785.1 Candidatus Omnitrophota bacterium | reverse complement strand
TTATTGGCTAGTCTATAAATGCGCTCTGGAGAAGGGAGTAATTCCTTCCTCCATAAATGAATTGTATAGAGCCCGCGGCAATAAAGAAACCGGCGGTTTTACCGTCCCGGCCATGAATATACGCACTCTTACATTTGACCTGGCTAGGGCAGTATTCAAGGTAGCAAAAAACATGAATGCCGGTACATTTATTTTCGAGATAGCCAAAAGCGAAATAGGCTATACCGGCCAACGGCCTCTGGAATACGCTACGCTGGTTATGTTAGCCGCTCTAAAGGAGGGTTATCAGGGGCCGATTTTCTTACAGGGAGACCACTTCCAGGTCAATGCGGATAGATATCTTAAAAACCCTCAAGGGGAAACTGCTAAGCTAAAAACTCTGATAAAAGAAGCTGTAGCAGCACACTTTTATAATATTGATATAGATTCGTCTACTCTGGTCGATTTATCAGAATCTGAGCTGGATGCACAGCAAAAGCTCAATTACGAATTATGCGCTTTTTTTACCGACTATATACGCAAGCTGCAGCCGAAGGGAATAGATATTTCCATAGGAGGAGAAATAGGCGAGGTAGGAGGAAAAAACTCTACCCCTGAAGAGCTGCATGCGTTTATGCAGGGTTACCGCCGTATTTCAGGTTCTGAAGGAGGGATCTCCAAAATAAGTATTCAAACCGGAACAAGCCACGGAGGAGTAATCCTGCCGGACGGTTCAATAGCAAAAGCAAATATAGATTTTGATACTTTGAGTAATCTTTCCCGGATATCCATAGAAGACTACACTCTGGCGGGGGCTGTCCAACACGGAGCCTCAACTTTACCTAACGAAGCTTTTCACCATTTCCCGGAAGCAAATTGTGCGGAAATCCATTTAGCTACACAGTTTCAGAATATGGTTTACGACTATTTACCTCTCCCCTTAAAAGAAAAAATTTACAATTGGCTGTACGAGAATCTTTCACAAGAAAGAAAACCTGACTGGACAAACGACCAGTTTATATACAAAACACGCAAAAAAGCTCTGGGGCCGTTTAAGCGGGAAATCCACTCACTAAGCCGGGATATAAAAAACAAGATATCGGAAGTTTTGGAAGAAGAGTTTGCTTTCCTTTTTGATAAGCTGAAAATCTCAAATACTGCCGGTTTGATAAAAAAGTATGTTCCGGCTGTCAGTATCGAAAAAAACAAAGAACATTTTCTGGAAAAAGAAGAAAATCTGGGAGAATTGCAGGGTGCAGACTGATAAAGGCGAGACTTGAGTCTTCAGAGAAGAAAAGGAGGAAAAATGCGTTCTGATAAGATAAAAAAAGGGTTGGAAAGGATGCCCAACCGGGCATTACTGTACGGGACCGGCCTGCACCGCACGCACCTAAACAGACCTTTCGTAGGTATTGCTTCCGGCTACAGCGATATAATACCCGGCCATACCAACATGCGCAATCTGGAACGTTCTATAGAAAGAGGAGTGGAAAACGGCAACGGTACTCCTTTTATCTTCGGGATACCGGGGATATGTGACGGAATTGCAATGGGGCACCCCGGCATGAAATATTCTTTGCCCTCCCGCGAACTTATAGCCGACTCCATAGAGACGATGGCAGGTGCCCATAATTTAGACGGGTTGGTGCTACTCACAAACTGCGACAAGATTACTCCGGGCATGGTAATGGGAGCCCTTAGGGTAAACATACCGACTATAGTAGTTACGGCCGGACCGATGCTTTCCGGACATGTAGGTAACAAAAAACTGTCTCTTGTAAGGGATACCTTCGAAGCTGTAGGCAGATTTAAAAACAAGGAGATGGACGAAAAAGAAAGACAAGCGCTTGAAGTTAACGCCTGCCCTTCCTGCGGTTCATGCCAGGGGTTATATACAGCAAACACTATGGCCTGTCTCACCGAAATAATGGGCTTGTCTCTTCCTTATTGTGCTACCGCTCCTGCGGTTTTAACCGAAAAAACAAGAATAGCTTACGAAAGCGGTCGCGTGATTATGGATTTAATCCGGAAAAATATATTGCCCGGGGATATTGTAAATAAAAGGTCTATTGAAAATGCTATACGTCTGGATATGGCTCTGGGAGGCTCCACCAACACAGTCCTTCACCTTATGGCTATTGCTAACCAGGCCGGAGTTGACCTTAACCTTAAAGATTTTGATAAAATAAGCAAAGATACTCCTCATATCTCTAATTTACGCCCGGGAGGAGATTTTTTTATGGAAGATTTACATTATGCAGGAGGAATACCCGCTGTACTTAAGAGGCTTTTAACCAAATTAAAAAACAACAGGACTGTATGCGGTTACACTATTACAAAGATAGCCGAAAATGCCGAAATCCGTAACGATGAAATCATAAGGCCCTTGAATAAGGCTTACCACAAAGAGGGGGGCATAGCTGTACTCTACGGAAATCTTGCACCTGAAGGGTGTGTTGTAAAACAATCTGCGGTGGACAAAGATATGCTTTCGTTTAAGGGTAAAGCTAAAATATTCAATTCTGAAGAGTCCGCCATGAAAGCTATCTTGAGGAACAAGATAAAAAAAGGAGATGTTGTGGTTATACGTTACGAAGGTCCCTCCGGCGGACCGGGGATGCGGGAAATGCTTTCGCCGACTTCGGCTATCGTGGGCATGGGACTTCACAAGGATACAGCTCTTATCACTGACGGCCGCTTTTCCGGCGGAACCCGGGGACCATGCATAGGTCACGTTTCACCCGAAGCTGCCAGCGGTGGACTTATTGCTTATCTTAAAAATGGAGATACCATATCGATTGATATACCTAAGCGAAAAATCGAAGCTCAACTGAAAGCAAAAAAAATCGAAGAAAGAAAGAAAAAAATGAAAATTGCAAAGCCTAAAGTGAATACAGGCTATCTCTACAGGTATTCCAAAGTAGTTACTTCCGCTTCCACAGGTGCGGTTTTCCAGGATATTGTATAAGTTCAACGAGCCGGTGCCTTTAGGTTAACTTAAACTTATTGTTGACATTTCATCCTCGCTTTGTTATGATTGCTCTATAAAAGTGGAGTGGTAATGTTAAAAGCCTTAATCCCTGTTTTAAAAAGATTTAATAATGCCCTGGGAACTTTTTCCAGTGATATAGGCATAGACCTGGGTACTGCCACCACCCTCGTTTATGTGAGGGGCGAAGGTATAGTTTTATGCGAACCCTCGGTTGTGGCAATATACAAGAACACAGGAATGCCTCTGGCGGTAGGCGAAGAAGCAAAACGCATGCTGGGGAAAACCCCCGGAAGCATTGTAGCAATCAGGCCAATGAAAAACGGGGTAATAGCTGATTTTGGAGTTACTGAAGAAATGCTGCGGTATTTTATAAAAAAGGCCCATCCAAGAAAAATCGCTATCGGACCGAGAATAGTAGTAGCTGTACCCTCCGGCATAACCGAAGTTGAAAAACGGGCAGTAAAAGATTCGGCGCACCGTGCCGGAGCAAGAGAGGTGATACCGGTAGAAGAACCAATTGTGGCGGCAGTGGGTGTAGGCCTGCCGATAGCTGAACCTCAGGGCAGTATGATAATTGATGTCGGCGGAGGTACCACAGAGATTGCAGTAATATCTTTAGGCGGTATAGTTTATGCACGCTCTTTGAGAGTAGGCGGAGATGAGATGGATTCAGCTATAGTGGAACATATGAAGAAAAAATACAATCTTATGATAGGAGAAAGGACAGCTGAAGAGATTAAGATAAAGACCGGCTCAGCTGTACCGCTTGAACAGGAATTGGCCATTGAAGTAAGAGGGCGCGATCTGATAACTGGTTTGCCCAAATTAATAAAAGCCAACTCCGATGAGATACGAACCGCTCTTGAGCTTCCTTTAAGAGAAATTGTTGAAGCTACCAAGGTGACGCTGGAACGTACCCCTCCGGAACTGGCAGCCGACCTTATTGAAAGGGGTATAGTGCTCTGCGGCGGAGGAGCTTTGCTGAGAGGGCTGGATAAGTTAATATCCGAAGAGACAGGCCTTGCCTGTTTTGTTGCCGATGACCCGTTAACTGCTGTAGCGATTGGTACGGGAAAAATTTTGGAAGAGCCTAAATTCTTAAAGAAACTTTCCCTTGTATCTACCTTCTAGACAGAAAGCCAGATATATCCTCTTGTTTTCACTGTTTATCGTGCTGGCTCTGGCACCATTTAAAGGATTTGTGCAAGACGTTTTTATCTTTCTGACCTCAAAACTCCTGCCTGCCTACGATACCCGCTATAAAAAGAAAATGGATAAGCTAAAAAAAGCAAATTTAAAGTTGCGTATTCAGTTGAAAGA
>WJKZ01000260.1 GCA_014728785.1 Candidatus Omnitrophota bacterium | reverse complement strand
GCTTAAAGGTATTGGGGTTTCCGGTGGAGTTGGCATAGGGAAAGTTTTGTTGCTTCTCAAAGATGACCTTTCTGTGCCGAAGAGGAAGATAACCCATAGCGAGATATCACGCGAAATCTACCGCCTGGAAGAAGCTTTGATAGAGACCAGGAGAGAGATATCGGACCTGCAGAAAAAAATATCCCAGGAGATCGGCTTTGACCACGGAAGAATTTTTGAAGCACATTTTCTGGTGCTCGAGGACAGGGTGTTAATAGAAGATGTCATAAAACAGATAAAGAACAAAAAAGTAAATGTAGAGTACGCCTTTTCGCAAAGTGTAAAAAGATATGTGGATACTCTGCTTAAGCTGAACGATGAATATTTACGGGAAAGAGTTGTAGATATAGAAGATATATCCCGCAGAGTCCTGCGGGCAATGCTTAAGAAGAAGACTTTAAACCTGAGCGAGCTCAACGAAAAAGTTGTTGTAGTTGCCCATGACCTTGCACCCTCACAAACCGCAAGTCTTCCTAAAGAGAACATACTTGGTTTTGTAACCGATATCGGCGGCAGGACTTCTCATACAGCTATAATTGCAAGAAGTTTAAGGATTCCGGCGGTAGTAGGTCTTGAGACGGCTACCGAGAATGTGAAGAGCGGAAGTAAAATAGTGATAGACGGCTCTGCCGGCACAGTGATAATCAACCCCACAGAGAAAACTTTAAAAGAATACCAGAAAAAATCCAGCCTTTATACCAAAGAAGTAAAAGCAATACATTTACCGAAGACTTTAAAGGCTCGTACCTTAGACGGCAGAAAAATCGTCGTATCGGCCAATATAGAATTGCCCGAGGAAATACCCCTTATAAAAGAATACAGAGCCGAAGGAATAGGACTTTACCGTACCGAGTATATGTTTTTGGGCAGGCGCGATTTGCCATCGGAGGAGGAACAATATAAAGCTTATGCGAATGTAGCTAAAAAGGTCAAACCCTATTCGGTTGTAATAAGGACTATAGATATAGGAGGAGATAAATTTTTATCTCAGCCTGAGGTACCTAAAGAGATGAGCCCTTTTCTGGGGTGGAGAGCTATACGTTTTTGCCTGGCCCGGCCGGATATTTTCAAGCTCCAGCTGAGGGCGATTTTGCGGGCTTCGGCAGAAAAAAACGTTAAAGTGATGTTTCCCATGATTTCGGGGGTGGAGGAACTCAAAGAAGCCAAAAATTTACTTCAGGTATGTAAAAAGGAACTGAAAAAAGAAGGGTTTGATTTCGACAAAGAAATTTCTGTGGGCACCATGATTGAGGTACCCTCAGCTGCTCTTACCGCCGATATTTTAGCCAAAGAAAGTGACTTTTTCAGCATAGGGACGAATGATTTAATACAGTATTCTCTGGCGGTAGACAGGACCAACGAGAAGGTAGCTTATCTTTACGAGCCCGGACATCCGGCAGTACTGTCTTTGATAAAGCAGGTTATAGATGTTGCTCACAAAAATAATATTTGGGTGGGGATGTGCGGAGAGATGTCTGGAGAGACCCTGTTTGCTTTTCTTCTGCTCGGTCTGGGGTTGGATAGTTTTAGTATGTCTCCTCCTCTGGTGCCCAAGATAAAAGAATTGATAAGCAGTGTGGAGTTTGAAAAGGTCAGGAAAATGTCGCTTAAAGCCATGGAGCTATCTACCTCCAAAGAGGTTGAAGCATATCTTCAGAAAGAGCTCAGGCAGGTATTAAGCGATGAAGTTTACCGTATGCTTACAAGGTAGCAGGCCGCATAGAGTGCTATAATAGTAACAGGTTATGGAATTAAAAAAGTTAAGAGAAGATATTGATAAGATCGACAACCAGATTCTTAATCTGCTTAACCGCCGGGTAAATAAGGTGTTAAAGGTGAGCAAGCTAAAGCAGAAGAAGAGCATCAGTTCTTATGCCCCGGAAAGAGAAGCTAAGATATTAAGGAGGCTCAGGGCTTTGAATAAAGGGCCTTTGTCTAAAAAAGATTTGGAAAATATATTCCGGGAAATACTATCTTCCTGTCGTTCTCAACGTTCGCTGCTGAAGATAGCTTATCTTGGCCCCCAGGGTACTTTTACCCATCTTGCGGCCCTGAAAAAATTCGGCAGAAAATCCGACTATATAGTAGCCGAAAGCATAGAAGACGTTTTTGACAAGGTAGAGAGAGACGAGAGCGATTACGGGGTGGTACCTATAGAAAATTCTACAGAAGGAGCAATAAATTATACCCTCGATATGTTTTTGGTATCGTCTCTGAATATTTGCGCCGAGGTGGTCATTGATGTTTCGCACTCTCTTTTAGGCAGCCGGGGTAGAAAAATCAAGAGGATTTACTCTAACCCCGAAGTGTTTGCCCAGTGCCGGAAGTGGATTTCGGGGTCTTTAAAAGAAGCCGAGCTTATCTCAACCGCCTCAACTGCCGTGGCGGCGAGAAAAACAAAGAGCGATAAACAGGGAGCTTGTATAGGAAATAAAATATTGGCTGATATCTACGGTCTTAAGGTTTTGGCTTCCCCAGTGGAGGATTCTACATCTAACTTTACCAGGTTTTTAATTATTTCCAAAAACGACAGCCCTCCCTCGGGAAAGGACAAGACATCCATACTTTTTTCGGTCAAAGACAGAGTCGGGGTGCTGTATGAAACTCTGTCTGCCTTCAGAAAAAATAACGTAAATCTTACCAAAATAGAATCCCGGCCTTCCAAGATAAAGCCGTGGGAATATTATTTTTTCTTAGATTTAGAGGGCCACAGGGTTTCTCCTTCTATTCAAAGGTCCTTGAAGAGCTTAGAAAAGATTTGTGTTTTTCTTAAAATATTGGGTTCATACCCCAGGGAAAGTTAATTTTCCTGTTATTTCTGTAACCGATGAGAATTTACAGAAAAGAACTGGACAGTATTAACTCTTATAAGCCGGGAAAGCCCGTAGAGGAGGTTAGAAGGGAATTAGGTCTGGATAAGGTGCATAAACTGGCTTCTAACGAGTGCCCGTTTTACCCTGCTTATATAAGGAAGGCGGTGAACAGGGAAGTAAGAAATATAAATCAATATCCGGAATCAGGTTGTTTTTACCTGAGGGATTCTTTGAGCAGGCATTTGAAGGTCAGGAAAGAACAGATTGTTTTCGGCAACGGTTCGGATGAAATTATAACATTGAGTTTACGCGCCTTTATTGAGGCCGGCGATCAAGTGTTGGTAGCTTACCCTACTTTTCTTATCTATGAAATACAGGCGCGTATAAGCGGGGCAGGAGTTGTC
Source organism: Candidatus Omnitrophota bacterium (assembly GCA_014728785.1). Lineage (GTDB taxonomy): Bacteria > Omnitrophota > Gorgyraeia > Duberdicusellales > 4484-171 > WJKZ01. Next base: position 8,331 of record WJKZ01000260.1, on the reverse strand, counting down.
AGGGTCTCTCTTGAGGATTTCGGTTATTCTCTGAGGAACATGAAGAAAAAAATATGTAAAAATACAAAAATTATATTCATCGCCAATCCCGACAATCCCAGCGGGACCTATGTGAACCACAAAGAGTTGGAAAGTTTTCTTTTATCGATACCGGCCGGAATATTAGTTTATCTGGACGAGGCGTATTTTGAATTTGCTCCTCCTGATTTCCCCCGGAGCCTGGATTTGCTCAAAAAAAGAGGTAATTTAATAGTCAGCAGGACTTTCTCTAAGGCCTACGGATTAGCCGGTTGCAGACTGGGTTATGCAATAACAACTCCGGCTATAGCCAGAGTATTAAATAAAGTGAGAGAGCCGTTTAACGTGAACAGATTTGCCCAGGCAGCTGCCCTGGAGGCGCTTAAAAACAGGAAATTCTTGAAAAAAGTAATAAAGCATACCGAAAAAGAAAAAGAATATTTTTACAGTGAGTTTAAAAAGTTAAATTTACCTTTCGTAAAAAGCGCTACAAATTTTGTGCTGGTTAAGTGGAGCGCGGATACTGCCGGCATCTACAATTATTTGCTTAAAAGAGGTGTAATTATAAGAGAATTGCGGGGTTGGGGTTTTAAGAACTGCTTCAGGGTAACGGTGGGTAAATCTTCCCACAACAGGGCTTTTATAAAATTACTCCGGCAATATTTATCTAACAGGCAAACGGGCCGTGCTAAAGGATAAATGGTATATATACTGTTGAGTATTAGCTGATAACAAGAATTATATATTAATTTATGCGAGGAGGATTAAGATGATTATAGTATTCAAAAAAGGCGCGAAGAACGAGGAGATAGATAATCTGATAAAAAGAGTAGAAGACCTGGGACTTAAGCCTATGGTTTCCAAAGGTACGGAAAGAACCATCGTGGGTGTTATAGGCCCCGAAGATGTTATAAGGCTTCACCCCCTGGATGTTTTCCCCGGTGTTGATAAAGTTATGCCGGTACTGGCACCCTACAAGCTTGTTTCCAGGGAATTCAAACAGGAAGACAGTATTATCAAGATAAGAGACGGGGTGGAGATAGGCTCTAACAGGATTGTGATTATCGCCGGTCCCTGCTCTATAGAGACGGAGGAACAACTCAAAGGTGTTGCAGCCTCGGTTAAGGATTCAGGAGCTTCTATTTTAAGGGGAGGGGCATTTAAGCCCCGGACTTCACCCTACACTTTTCAGGGTCTCGGCGAGGAAGGTTTAAAGATACTGAAGAGCATATCGGAGGAACTGGGGATACCTACCGCTACTGAGGTAATGGATACAAGAGATGTGGAGTTGATAGACAGATATGCCGATATTTTCCAGATAGGGGCCCGCAATATGCAGAATTTTAATCTTCTGAAAGAAATCGGGCAGACAAAAAAACCCGTAATCTTAAAAAGAGGTTTAAGTGCGACCATAAAAGAATTATTGATGAGCGCCGAATACATTCTTTCCGAAGGTAATTTCAATGTTATATTGTGTGAAAGAGGAATAAGGACATTCGAAGATTTTACGCGCAATACTCTGGATGTAAGCGCCGTGCCGGCCATCAAAATGCTGTCTCATCTACCGGTTATTGTGGACCCTTCTCATGCGGCTGGCAAGTGGGGGATGGTTTCTCCTTTAAGCAAGGCCGCGGTGGCTTCAGGCTGTGACGGTCTCTTGATTGAAGTTCACAGTAACCCCCAGGAAGCTTTAAGCGAAGGCTCTCAGCAGCTTCTTCCCGAAAATTTTTCGGAATTGGTTGAAAAGCTTAAAAAAATAAGCGCGGCGATAGGCAGAACGATATAATAATGAAGTCTGTAAAAAAAGTAGGTATATTCGGGATAGGATTTATGGGGGGTTCTTTTGCCCTTGTCCTAAAAGATAGATTCCCCCGGATTCGTATTTGCGGGTATGCCAGGAACAAAAAGTCTTACGAAAAGATAAAGAAGCTTAAACTTACAGATGAAGTCACCCGTAAAGTGGATAAAGTAGTCCGGGATGCGGATATAATAGTTTTAGCCCTGCCGGTTGAGGTCAATATAGAATATCTCGGAAGAATTAAACCATACCTTAAAAAAGGCTGTGTAGTTTTTGATTTAGGCAGCAGTAAGCAGCTGATAGAAAAGGAGGCTTCTAAAATAATTCCTTCCGGTGTTTTTTTTGTCGGCTGTCACCCTCTATGCGGCAGTGAAAAGAGTGGGGCGGAGTTCAGCCGTAAAGACCTTTACCGGGGAGAAATGTGTATTATAACTTCTTCTCCGGCTAAAGCTGCAGTTAAAAAAATCAAAAACCTGTGGAATGTTTTGGGTTCAAAGACAGTATTTATGAAAGCGGAGGTTCATGACAGGATTCTCTCTAAAGTTTCTCATCTTCCCCATGCTGTTTCGTTTGTGCTTACCTCTTATGTTGATGACAGGTTTGTGAAATTTTCCGCAGGCAGTTTCCGCGATCTGACCCGCATATCTGCTTCATCCGCCTCTCTGTGGGCGGAAATATTTTTATCCAACCGGTCCAACTTGATTAAAGATATAGAAGGTTTTCGTGATGCCCTGGGAGAACTTAAAAGTATCCTCAGCAAAGGCGACAAAGAGGGTCTTCTAAATTTCATAAAAAAGGTTAACTTAAAACACAAAAAAACTTTATGATAGTCGCAATAGATGGTCCGGCCGGTTCAGGCAAGACTACGGTCGCAAAACTTCTGGCAGAAAAAACAGGTATTTTTTATCTGGATACGGGGGCTACCTACAGAGCCCTTACCTTAAAAGCACTGGAGGAAGGTGCCGATTTAGATAACGAGGAGGTATTAAGGGAAATAGCCGAAAATCTTAATTTTCAGATAAAAGAAGGAAGGTTTTACCTGGATGATAAAGATGTGAGCGACCAGATAAGAACGCCCCTTATAGATAAGAGTATATCAGCTGTGGTTTGTCATCCCGGGGTGAGGGAGGTTATGGTCAATTTACAACGAAATATTGTCCGGGGTAAAGATTGCGTAGTCGAGGGTAGAGACACTACTACTATTGTTTTTCCGGATGCGGATTATAAATTTTTCCTCGATGCCAACCCTTCCACAAGAAGCAGGCGCAGGTTCAGCGAGATGAAAGGTAAAAAACTAAAAGTATCTTTTGATGAAGTAAAAAACGACTTAGAGAGGAGGGACCATGCTGATTTATCCAGGGTTAGCGGCCCTCTGCGTCGCAGCGAAGATGCTTTTTATCTGGATACCAGCGATTTGGCCGTGGAAGAAGTGGTTTCGTTTTTGGCAAAGCGAATAAACAGATAAAAAAAATTAAAAACGACTTCCTTATATCCCGCTATTATTTTTAATATTGGCAGGATTCATGATTTACCGTTATTAATCAGGTTAATTTGATGGATAATAACTTCACTGAAAAAATAAGAAATTTTTGTATAATTGCTCATATTGACCACGGCAAATCAACTCTTGCCGATAGGTTTCTTGAGATAATCGGAGCCTTTGACCGCAGCAAAATCACCGAGCAGATGCTGGATAATATGGAACTGGAAAGAGAAAGAGGCATTACTATCAAAGCAAAGGCGGTGCGTCTGGAGATACCTTACGAAGGAGATGCTTATATCCTTAATCTTATCGATACCCCAGGACACGTCGATTTTACTTACGAAGTGGCCAAATCCTTAAAAGGATGCGAAGGGGCTATCTTGCTCGTTGACGCCTCCCAGGGGGTAGAAGCACAAACCGTAGCAAATTTTCATTTAGCTCTGGAAAGTGATTTAAGAATAATCCCCGTTCTTAATAAGATAGATCTGCCCGGAGCCGACATCGAGAGAAGCTGCGGCCAGCTATCGGAAATATTTGGTTTCCGCCGCCGGGAGATATCGTTGGTTTCGGCCAAAGAAGGTAAAGGCGTAAAAGAGTTGCTGGACAGGGTTATCAGAGAAGTGCCTGCTCCTTCCGGAAATATTAAGGATAACCTTAAGGCGGTTCTTTTTGATTCTATTTACGATTCTTACAAAGGGGTTATCCTGTTTGTAAGGGTATTTGACGGAAATATCAGCGTAGGAGACCGCATATTTCTTATGCATCAGAAAAAAGAATACCGGGTAGAGGAGGTTGGCATTTTTGCTCCCCAGCCCCAAAAAAAGGAAGATCTTATATGCGGAGAGGTAGGTTATATATGCTGCAATATAAAAAATCCCCAGGAAATAGACGTAGGAGATACCATAACTTCTGCCGAAGAACCTACGCTTAAACCTTTCGAAGGTTACAAGAAGATATCTCCTATGGTTTTTTGCGGGATATTCCCCAGTTCTCCCAAAGATTACCCTGTTTTGCGTCAGGCAATAGAAAAATTAAAACTTTCAGATTCCTCTTTTACTTATGAAGCGGATAATTTAGGTACGCTCGGTTACGGTTTCCGTTGCGGATTTCTCGGTCTTCTGCATATGGAAATAGTTCAGGAAAGGCTCGAAAGAGAATATGACCTGGATCTGATCTTAACCTCTCCCAATGTCATGTATAGATTAAAAGAGAAAGGGTCTGATTCCTTTAAAAATATACAGAATCCTCATAAATTCCCTGATCCTTCCCGTATAGAAGAAATGCAGGAGCCTTTCGTGAAGGCTTCCATGGTAACTCCGGTGGAGAATATGGATGTACTCTGCGATCTGGCTAAATCCCGCAGGGGTGAGTTTGTAAAGATGGACTATCTGGGTCAGGACAGGCTGAGTATAGTATTTAATCTGCCTTTGGCAGAGATAGTCGTTGATTTTTACAATAATATAAAATCTCTGACTAAAGGTTATGCTTCTTTTGATTACGAATTTATCGGCTACCGCAAGACCGACATAGTAAAAATAGATATTCTGCTTAACAAAAAAAAGACCGAGGCTTTTTCTCTGCTGGTATCCAGGGAAAAATCGGAAGAGAAAGCAAGAGCGGTTGTGGAAAAACTCAAAGAATTGATACCCAGGCAGATGTTTGAAGTTAATATCCAGGCCACTATCGGTTCCAAGATAATAGCCTCACAACGCATACCTCCTTTACGTAAAAACGTTACTGCTAAATGTTATGGGGGAGATGTGACCAGAAAACGAAAATTATGGGAAAAGCAGAAAAAGGGGAAGAAGAAGATGAAACAACTTGGTAACGTTACTATACCTCAGGAAGCTTTTCTGGAAGTGCTGAAAATGTAGCATGTTCCGGTTATTTTTATCCGTGGAGTAGCGAGAAATCTCTGTTTATGACATATTAAACTTTACTTAACCCGAATTAGCGATTATTATATTAACATGAGAAAAAGGTATCCTTTAAAAAAGAAAGGTGCGGTAAGAGAATGGATAGAGGCTATCATTTTCGCAGCGATTCTGGCTACCTTTCTGCGTTCATTTTTCTTCCAGGTCTATAAAATACCCACCACTTCAATGGTACCTACTCTTATGCCCGGCGACAAGATTTTTGTAACTAAACTCGCCTTCGGTCCAAAGGTTCCTTTCACTGATTTCAGGATAAAAGGTTTCAGGGAACCGCAGGTTGGTGATGTTGTGGTATTCCTGCCTCCCCAGGAGGCTGAAAAAGCATGGTATGATTTCAGCAAAAAGCAGTATATTAAAAGATTGATTGCTGTCGGAGGAGATAAAGTTTCTATTGAAGACGGCAATGTTTATGTAAACGGCAATATGGTATTAGATCCCCGCATAGCCAGGAATTATTACTATAATCAAGGAGATTATTTAGAAGAAGAGGAAGTGATCTCCGTTCCCGAGGGTGAGTATTTTTTTTTAGGGGATAACAGCATTTCTTCTCTTGACAGTAGATTCTGGGGGACAGCCAAAAAGGAAGATATAGTCGGGAAAGCTGTCTTTGTGTGGTGGCCCCCTAAACGAATAGGGATTATAGAATAAAGTGGAGGAGAAGATAGTATGCAAAAATTTAAGATTATTCTTTTAGCAGCCATGCTTTTATTTACAGGATGTACTACTTTTTTATATGAAAAAGGTGCTTATGAGAAAAGCTCCGGGGAATCTCCTGCTGTCCCTTCCTCCACAGAGGGCCGGGTTAAAATCCGGGAAGCGGGAGATGTTAAAACAAAAGAAGAGGAGGATAAAATTTGTCCGGTTTGCGGAAGAGAATTCCCGGCATCGGTTAAGTATTGTCCTTACGACGGGACAGAGTTATTTTGATTTATATATTTTGGGGTAACTTATGTATTTAAAATCTTCCAACCATAAAATATGAGTTTCGCCGATAAAGTCTCCTCTATCAGAATTATATTAATACCGGTTTTTGTATCTTTGCTTATTTATTCTCATACCCAGCCTTATTGCAGATATTTTGCTACGCTGGTTTTTGTTCTGGCTGTCCTGAGTGATTTGTTTGATGGATTGGTTGCCAGGATGAAAAAAGAGAAGTCCGAGCTGGGCCAGATTATTGATCCCCTGGCAGACAAATTGCTCTTGCTTACCGCTTTTATTTCTCTGTATTTGCTTCATTTTAATATATACCTATGGGTGGTTTTGATAGTAGTGAGCCGGGATGTAATTATATTATTGGGATTTATTATACTCCATTTTTTAAAAATTGATGTTACGGTTTCTCCTTCTATCTGGGGAAAATTGACCACTTTTTTCCAGATGACAATGGTTTTATGGGTCCTTTTGAATATACCTTATTCCTTTTTTATCGCTTTCCTTACCGTTATTTTCACTCTTATCTCAGGTATCGATTATTTTATACGGGGAGTAAAAGCTGCAAATGTCAGGATTAATTCTTCTCATTATTAGTTATTTATCCGGTAGCTTGCCTTTTGGTTATCTGGTTGCTAAAAAAGTCAAAGGTATAGACATAAGAGACCACGGTTCCGGAAATATCGGCGCTACCAATGTATTCCGGACTGCAGGCAGAGATTGGGGTATATTAGTATTCTTTTTAGATTTCTTTAAAGGGTTTCTCCCCCCTCTTTTGGGAAGATATATCTTTTTTGTATCAGGCGACTATCTGCTTATTGCCGCCGCTGTCCTGACTGTCGTAGGTCATACCTGGCCTGTTTTTTTAAAGTTCAAAGGCGGCAAGGGTGTGGCAACCGGCTTGGGAGCAATGTGGGGTCTGGCTGCCGTTTTTCCGGGCCTCTGGAAAGTACTCCTGCTGGCTGTCATAGTATGGATTTTTGTTTTTTCCGTCTTTCGTTACGTATCTCTGGCTTCTATCCTTGCCTGTTTTTCGTTTGCGGTTTTGGTTTTTTTGTTCGGACAGCCTTTGCCCCTAAAGATTACCGCAGTTTCTTTTTTTGTTTTGATTCTTTTAAGGCATAGAGAAAATATATCCAAACTGGTAAAAGGAAAAGAACACCGCTTTAAGTAGGGCAGAGAGGGTTTGACACCCGGTTTGGTTAAGAGTATAATTAGAATCCAAAAATTTAAGAGGAGGATATATGGCTAAAGAAAAAAACCCAGCAAACAGCCGGCAGAAGTCTTTAGATTTAACCCTGTCACAGATAGAAAAACAATTCGGAAAAGGCGCTATAATGCGTATGGGCGAAGGGATGAAGCTTGATGTTGAGGCTATACCTACCGGCATAATATCTCTGGATAAAGCGTTGGGGGTAGGAGGGCTTCCCCGGGGTAGAGCAGTTGAAATCTACGGGCCTGAATCTTCCGGAAAGACTACTCTGATGCTGAGCGTACTCGCCCAGACTCAGGCTATCGGCGGAGTGGCTGCTTTTATTGATGCCGAACATGCCTTTGACCCCAGTTATGCCAGGACGATAGGCATGAAACTCGAGGATCTCCTGATTTCTCAGCCGGATACAGGAGAGCAGGCGTTAGAAATCGTGGAAGCATTGGTAAGATCTAATGCTGTGGATATGGTTGTTGTGGATTCGGTAGCAGCTCTGGTTCCCAGAGCCGAAATCGAAGGTCAGATGGGCGATTCGCAAATTGCGCTCCAGGCCCGCCTGATGAGCCAGGCTTTGCGGAAGCTTACGGCAGCAACAAGTAAATCAAGAACAAGCGTTGCTTTCATAAACCAGATAAGAGAAAAAGTCGGAGTTATGTTTGGTTCTCCGGAAGTAACCCCCGGAGGAAGGGCTTTGAAATTTTATTCTTCAGTTAGAATAGATTTAAGAAGGATTGCCACCATAACTTCTTCGGAAGGTCCTGCAGGCATTAGGGTGAGAGCCAAGATAGTGAAAAATAAAGTTGCCCCTCCTTTCAGGGAAGCAATCTTTGAGATAATGTATAACGAAGGAGTTTCCAAAACAGGCTCTCTTATCGATGCGGGCTTGGAAGCAGGTATCCTTAAAAGGTCAGGGAGCTGGTTTTCCTATAAAGAAAAGAATTTGGCCCAGGGTAAAGAG
>WJKZ01000259.1 GCA_014728785.1 Candidatus Omnitrophota bacterium | reverse complement strand
GCTCGTAGCTGTCCCCGGAAATCCCGACCATTGCAGGATTAACATAATCAATACCTCCGGTGTTGTTTACTATATATATCCCGAAAGGAGACTTCTCTAAAATATCCCAGGTCATCTGATAAGCTTTTTTTATCTTATCCTCAACCGCTTTTCGTTCTGTTATATCTCTGGTGGTGCCTACTACCCCTATTAGTTCCCCCTCTTCGTCGTGAAAAAAGGAAGCTTTGACTTCGGCCCACAGACTGCCGCCGGATTTTTTCAGGTGTTCAAGCTCGACTGTCTGATAGAAGAGGTTTCTGTCAGAGGGTAGTTTATTGTATCTTTTTATCTCTTCTTTAATTAGAGCGGCGGCTTTTTTGTATGAATCGGAAGCCAGCACGCAACGGGCCGATTTTCCGATCAGCTCTTCTGCTTTATAACCGGTAAGGTTATATATTGAAGGACTTATATAAATAAATCTAACATTCAGGTCAACAACCCATATAACATCTGTTATGTTTTCGGCAAGCAGTTGATACCGCCTTTCGCTTTTATCTATTCTGTGCTCGGCCTTTTGTTTCCCGTGACTTAAGGTACCTACGACTACTGCGACAACTATTAATATAAAACTCCGTAAGTAATCCCCTATAACAAAAATTTCCTCATGAGCCATAAAGCCTGTTGCGATTAAAACGGTGCTCAGGAATAGCGCTACCACCACCCCCCTTTTGTGCCACCATAAAGCGGCAAGTATAGCGGGTAAGTAGTAGAAATGGGAAAATATCACATTCGTGCCCAGAGAATAGCGGAAAAGATAGGTTAACCCCACACAGATAAGCAGCAAAACGGCCATTAAGGGTAAGCGGAATTTTTTATTTTTCTTATCTCTCTGTACAAACGGCATGATTTTTAATTTTTATATAAATACCTCACAAGAGCAACTAAACCGCCCGTTTTAAAAACGGCTGCCCTCTGCCTTTATAAGTATGTCAGGGGGCTTTGTTCACCGCATTCCACTGCTCTTTAAGTTCTGCGGCTTTTTCCCGGAGTTCGCCTAACCTTTGCTCAACAACTTCTTCGCTTAAATCGTTCTCCAGAGCATCACGGGCCAATACAGCAAGGGAAACGGTAGGTATAATTTTATTTTCTTCTTTTCCGTAATACTCTTTAATTTTTTTAATCAAATCTTCGTACCCGAAATCACTGGCCGGGCTGACTAAATAAGTTTTTCCTTTTATTATGTCCGAAGCTGTATTTTTTACTTTCTCTTCTTCTCTGCTGTAGCCCATCATAAATAATGCCCTGGTCAAATCCCGGCCTATCCCGGGCACAAAAAACATCAAAGAATGATTCATGCCCATTAAGTAATAGGTCAGATGTTCTTCGGTCCGCATAACGGCAAGCTCTTCCGAATTCATATACTCCTTAAACAAAGCGTAGAGACCATCCCAGTAACGACCGTTTGGGAAACACGCTGTCATTGATAAATTATCCTGGCCGTAAAGCAGAGGTGCGGCCAAAAATATTATTATTATGATGCTGGTAATTTTTTTCACAAGCTACCCCCCCCGAAAATATTTCTCTTTATATTATAACACCCTCTCTGCGCTTTTCAGAAATTTTGCCAGGGATTTTTCATTATAGGGGATAAAGCATCCGGCGACATCAAAATGTCCTCCCCCTTTATACCTCCTTGCAAAACGGGCAACATTAACCCCGCCTTTGGACCTTAAACTTACCCGCAAAACTCCCCGGCGGGTCTCACGAAAAAAAACTGCCATCTCAACCCCTTCTATAGAAAGCATATCATTAGGCACAGAGTCGGCGTCTTCTTCTCCGGCACCGGTGATTCTGAAATCCTCTTTTCCTGCCAGAGACCAGACAATCTTTCCCTTTTTTAGAAATTTAACCCGTCCTAAACAGATACCCTTCAGGGCAATGGATTCTTTACTCTGCGACCAGTAAACCGTCTCGCTCAACAAATGAAAATCAACGCCGGTGGAAAGAAGCTCGGCACAAATCTTAAAAGTCTGGACTCCTACGTTGGGCAGACGAAAAGAGTTAGTCTCAACTACAATCGAAGTCAAAATGTTCTGGGCTATTTTTTTATCCATCTTTATGCCCAGATAAAGAAGCAGGCGGTAAATTATTTCTCCTACCGCGGAGGCACGGGGATTAGCCAGAGTGATGTCTCCGAAATCATGCCGGTAACTGTGGTGGTCTAT
>WJKZ01000258.1 GCA_014728785.1 Candidatus Omnitrophota bacterium | reverse complement strand
GTTTTCAGTATCTCCGGCGGTTATGGTTTCGGATATTCCATTAAAGGTAACCTGGCCGTTATCGGCCGAGTAAGTCTCTGCCCCGTTAATCTGTGTATCTATCAAATCGTTAAACTCACCGTTATCGTCAACGTCAAGCCAGAGCTCAGCATCAGTTATGTCGCTTGAGTCATCAATCGTACCTGAGGCAGTAAAGGTGATACTCGATATGTCAACATCTTCGACATCGGAAGCTCCCAGGTTTAGTTGAAGCATCACTAAATTCTGGGCGTCGTTAGCCGCACTCGAGTCACCGGGATTATTAGGACCGGCATTAACCGTAAGCGAACCTGTACCGGCGGTAATAGTCTTTAATCCGCTTACGGCATTTTCGCCGTAACCTGAAAAATTAAGGCCGCTTGTTACACCCTGGCAATTAACCTGCGCGGGAAGTACAGTAACCCGGTAATTTTCTCCCACGTCGGTCACGCTGGGTGAAAAATTATAGACTACCAGCCAGTTCTCGGTTGTACCTTTGGTGATAGTCTGGTCGGGTATATCGAAAACAGTATTGTTATTATCTCCTGAGTAGCGGCGGGTGTAAATAAAGGTATCTGTCCCTGAATCATAAGTTCCATTATTGTTTTCGTCGCGGTAAATTTCTACAGGAGTAGTCGAGGGTAAATCGAACCGGTCATGGCCGGTACCTGTAGGGTCAAGACGTAAATCGGTTACTAAAACATCTTCTACATCATCGGCTATTAATTTAACCTGGAGCATCTCAACTCCAGTCGAACTCTGGGTTTCGTTGGTGTCGCCGGGATTATCATCTCCCATAAATACACCTATACCCCTTAAGACATCGGGAGCGTTAGTCGGGCTGGTAGGAGCACCTGTCGCATTGGAAGTCCCGTCATTGGCGGCAAAGTAATAAGAACAATTATTGGTATTAGGTCCGTAGGGAATGGTTGTGGTAACGGTGAAAATCTCACCGTTTGTATAGTCACCATCGCGTTTGGAAGCTGCGGCGTCGGCGGCAAGCGACATATCTATTACTTCGCCCGTATCAATATAGTCATTATCTCCGTTTTTATCAAGATAGAGCTGAATTGTTGCGGGAGCATTATTGTCGGCATCGGTGTACTCAACGCGAAATTCAAAAGGTGTACTGTCACAGCCTACTTCCGGATCAAGGCCGTCGGATGAATAATTTGTCTCTCCCGTCCAGGATAGGGTCGGGGCATTAGAACTCAGGCGCCAGAAATCGAATTCGTAGAGCTCCCAGTAGAGGCCTTTGTTATTGGCATCCACCCGAAAACGGATTCTTGCCTCTTCTACCGATTGCTGGCTGAACGACTGCTGGACCCACGACATATCACTGAAACTACCCTCGTAAACTCCGGTCCAGGAAGAACCGTCATACACGTCAATGTCAACACGGTCTATGTCGGTGGCTTTCGCATAAAACCTTACCTTATCCGAAGTAATAGAAGGGTGTGTCAGATGCAGATAGAAGCTCCATTGCCCGTCGGGATCATTAATATTATGATAACTGTCGGAGTAACTGTCTAATTCATCATCATGCGCGAAGGTTTCATCATCCCATTCTCCGTTAGGGTCGCTGTTTCCTGTGGGCGTAACCCAGCCTGAAGAAGGCGCACCGGTAAAGAATTCAACATCGCTCCCCGATGATACTCCGGCGCTGTTACGGACCTGGGCCCGGTAATGGTAAGTCTGGCCTTGAGTCAAACCGGTTACGACTTCACCAAATGAGTCGCCGGTAGATACCGCTCCTGTGCGCCAGGTAGTATTACTTCCGTAAGAATCGGTCGTACCGTACTGGAACCGGTAATCGCAGGGTTCTCCGCCGTCGTCGGTAAGCTGGCCGTGTAAAATCGCAGAATTTTCCTCAACCGACGTTGGCGACTGTGTAGTAACCGAGGGAATAGTTATAGGGACCACTTCCCAGAGGTCGAATTCAAACAACCAATAAATATAATGAGAATCGTACCGGAAACGAAAACGTGCCTGGGTGACATTATCCACCTGAGTAAAAGTCTTTTCATCCCAGGCCGCATTAAGGATAGTCCCTTCATAGGCGTCGTTCCATGAGCCGTTATAAACATCGATATCTACTCTGTCCACACCGGGGGGGCCAAAGTCGGCCTTTACCCGAAAGCGGTCGGTACTTATCGCACTGGGGAAGGTGAGGACAATAAACCCTCCCCATTTATTAGGATATCCTCCGCTGCCGGGGTTATTGGAGGCGTAAGTTCCGTCATTATCATCATGAGCATTACCTTCATTCGTCCACTGACCTGAAGGGTCGCTATTTCCGTTTGGAGATACCCAGGCAGAATAAACCGGCCCTGTTAAAATTAAAAAGACCAGAACCGCGGTTAACGTTAATACCCTTTTATGCATTACATAATAATTTTGAACACCGTTTTGTCTGATTTGCGTCTGTAGTAAAGAGAAGGCTTTAAGTCTATCAAAATTCGCTCGATGCGAATGCCTCGATTGTAACCGTCATTAACTGCTGCTGGTCTTCTGTTGTAGTTGAAGGGGCACCGAAGCGGAACCAGAGGTGGATTACGCCGGTTGAGGCAACGTCATCACCGTCTTCATCGCCTGCGAAATTGGTGGTATCACAGTTTTTCTGGCCACTTTCAAGGATTACATCGTCGGTGTCGGTAAAGTCTCCGTCTGCTGGCTGAATTGAATTGAAAAGGCCGAATAATTTATATTCATCCGCCGCAGGGTCCCCTGCATCCTCCTTTACACTCCAGGCCGAAGGAGAATCAGTTATCCTGAGTTTATAGTCCTGGTCACCGTCACCGTCGTTTGTAACGTCTATATCAGAGGTTGAGATAGTGTAGCTTCCCGGGTCTACCAGAGAGAAATCATAGCTTGAAGGACTTACTGTTACGCTTATGGTCTGTAATATCTGGGGGCCGCTGGTAGAGCTCGTTGGGTCTCCGGTTGCATCATCTGTCCCGTCATTTGCCTCAAATAGATAAGTTGCATTGGGGTTTGCCGGATCATAGGGTATATTGGTTACGTCTGCCTCATACCATTCGCCGTTTGTATAGTCTCCGTCGCGCTTTGTAGCATCACCTGCTGTCACAACAGACATAACATAAACTTCTCCTGCATCCTTATGGTTTCCGTTCCTGTCTTTATCCACGCAGACGTTTATAAAATTAGGAGAATCGTTACCCGCGTCGGTATATTCGACCATAAAGGTAAAAGTAGTATCTGAATATCCCGAATCGGGGTCGACTCCGTCGGCCACATATCCGGCTTCTCCCGTCCAGGAAAGTGTAGGTATAGTTGTTATAGTCATAACCCCTCCCTCTACGGGAGCGCCGCTGGGAGTGACGGGATTACCTGAGGTCACACCGCTTGCGCTTACCTGAACATTTGAGGCCAGCTCCGCCTTAAAATTAGTATCGTCGACAGCTACCCCTACAAAGTGGTAAACAACCAGCCAGTACTCGGTTGTGCCTGCATTTATCACCTCACTTAAGGATGAGAAAGTAACGGTACCGTTATCTGATGAGTAACTTTGACTTCCGTTAATCTGGGTATCTGTCCCGTCCAGTTCTCCGTCATCATCATTATCGATATACAGCTCCACAGAACTTATATCTGAAGAATCATCTCCTGTGCCTTGAGCGGTAAATATAATCTGGCTAACCTGGATATTCTCAACTGAGGATGCCGACAATCCCAACTGTACCATCTCTACATCGGGAGAGTCATTATTAATACGAGTATCGGGAGGATTGTTAGGCCCGGCGGAAAGAGTTAAGCTTCCTGTTCCGGTTGAATCTATGGTTTTTGTCCCGCCTTCGGCGGTTGAGCCTCCGCAACTGATAGAGCTTGCGGAAGATACCCCTGTTGACGAAATACCTGCAGGATGCAATTTAACAGAGAAAGTATCTCCTTCATCGGTAACACTGGAATTGAAATCATAAAAAATGAGCCAGTATTCAGTGCTTCCCTGGCTTATAGTACGATTAATATTAAAAGTCGTGGGAGTATCATCCCCTGAATAATTTCCGCTGGTAATTAAAGTATCCGTTCCCGATTCATAAATTCCGTTCTGATTCTCATCTATGGCAATCTGGACACTATTAGAAGGCAAATCATTAACATCATGGCCTGTTCCCGAAGGAATAAGCTGAAAAGAATTTATGGTAATGTCCTCGATATCCGCGGCCTCCAGTTTAAACTGAAGCATTTCTACATCCTGGGCGTCGGCGGTCTCGTTGGTATCGGGCGGGTTTGCCGGGCCTTCAGAAAGCGTCAAACTGCCTGTGGTGGATACAGTCTTAATGCACCCTACTACAGGGGCACCCGTAACTACCGCACCTTCTCCACTAACCTCACCGGTTGCGGTAATGTCACCGCTATCGGCAAACCTGACCCTAAAAGTCTCACCCTCTGAGGCAGAGCCGTCTAAATCATAAACCAGAAGCCAGTTTTCAGTATCTCCCGCATTTACTGCTTCGGACAGGCCGGCAAAGGTAATTGTACCGTTATCTGATGAATAACTCTGGGAAGTACCAATTTGAGTATCGGTGCCTGAATCATAAATACCGTTATCGTTTAAGTCTAAAAAGAGCTCGACTGAGGTGATATCAGCCGAATCATCTGCAGTGCCTGAAGCGGTGAAAGTAACAGAGGTTATATCTATGTTTTCAGTGTCGCTGGCAGTTAATTTTAACTGAAACATCTCTAAATCTTGAGCATCATCCGGAACATTTGTGTCTGAAGGACTATTGTCCCCTGCCTCTAACTCTAAACTACCTACCTCAGAAATAGTTAAGGTCTGGCCTTCAACCGGTGCCCCTGTGGGGGTGATAGAGCTTCCGGATGTGGCGCCGGTAGCGGTAATGTCACCGTTTGAGGAAAGCTCAACCATGGCGGTATCATTATCTATTGCGCTGCCTGCTAAGTCATAAACAATGAGCCAGTTTTCGGTATCACCGGCGGATATAGTCTCGGATAAGCTTGAAAAAGTAATAGTACCATTATCTGATGAATAGGTTTTTGCACCATTTATCTGGGTATCAATTGATGAGTTAAATATACCGTTATCGTCGGCATCAAGCCAGAGCTCGGCATCGGTAATATCGCTTGAATCATCTATCGTACCCCAGGCTGTAAAGGTTATGCTGGATATATCTATATCTTCAATATCGGAGGCGCTAAGGC
>WJKZ01000257.1 GCA_014728785.1 Candidatus Omnitrophota bacterium | reverse complement strand
GATTTGGATATTCTTGATAAGTGGGGAAGAACTATCTTCACCCCTGAGGTAAATTACGGCATACCCGATATGTGGGGAGGCCTGAATGAGAAAGATTCAATGGCAAGCCGCGCCGGTGCGGGAGGAAAATTTGTAAAATGGATTGTCAACTTGTTCCGTCTGCAGCCCGGTCCGTTCTCATCAAGCATCCTCATAAAAAACCAGGCACAGTTTTCTCCCTACACACTTCCTGCGTCGGAAGAATTTCAAATCGGTGGTCCGGTAAGCGTAAGAGGTTACCCTGCGGCTGAGTACGCGGGGGATATGGGTTACTACACAAGTTTTGAATGGTCCTTTCCTTTTTATATTCTGCCTAAGGATATAAAGGTACCGTTCACGGAAGATAATCTATACGACGTTTTCAGAATCGTACTCTTCTACGATTGGGCGACAGTGCATAGAGACAGAGTTGCAGCCGGTGCTGAAAAACACGACACCTTAAAGAGCTGCGGTTTTGGATTTAGATTGAATCTTACTAACGATTTATCCGCGCGCGTTGAGTTTGGTTATCCGTTGGGTGAGGATTCATCGGACGGCCACAATATGCAGAGATGGGTTGAAGTTGTGGCAAGATTCTAAATTGTTATAGCCTTTTTGGTTGGCCTTCGAAAAAACATAACCTTCGCCAAGTAGATATATATAATATATCTATTATATAAACCTTTAAAAAAGCCCTTATTCTTTAAGCTTATATGGGTAGCTTTGACTTTTCAAAAAAAATATGTTATCTTTTAGCTACCCTCTTGTAAACGTTTTCATAAGCGATTTTGACAAGTTAAACAGGTTTTAAGGGGTTTTTTTATACCCTATAATGTAAGCGTTTTCATGATTAGCTCAAACGTAAAAACAATATATATAGGTAAGAATAAAATAATAAAAGTGGAGGTTTCCCATGTTTACCAGAAAAGTGTCTAATTGGGTAGTTTTGTTTGTAATGGTATGTTTCGTATTCTCCCCCCAGTACGGCTTCGCCCTGCCTCAGGGGCAGAACGTCGTAAGGGGTGAGGCGGACTTTGATGTTGATGGTAACACCATGAACGTCAATGTCTCAACTGATAAGCTGATAGCAGAGTACGACAGCTTCTCAATCGCAAACCCTGAGACTGTCAACTTCTATCAGCCATCAGCTTCATCCGTTGCACTTAACCGTGTAGTAGGAGGAAACCCTTCCTCAATTCTCGGTACACTTACCGCAACAGGTAAAATTTTTCTGGTAAACCCAAACGGTGTTCTTTTCGGTGCAAACTCTGTGGTTGATACTGCAGGTTTTGTTGCCTCCACTTTAAATATATCAAATGATGATTTCTGGAAAGGCAATTACACTTTTTCTGGTTTAGGCGGAAGTGTTGTCAACCAGGGACTCATCACTGCTCCCGGCGGCTACGTCGCACTTCTTGGTTCATCGATTAAAAACACCGGAGTCATAAAAGCAGAACTCGGAAGTGTTGCACTTGCATCGGGTGAGGCCATGACAGTTAACTTAGACCCGCAAGGTATGGTAAGCGTTGTAGTAGATGAAGCCACCACGCAAAATTTAGATTCTGCAGAATCCGCGGTTGAAAACTCCGGCACCATTTCAGCCGACGGCGGAAGAGTCATCTTAACCGCACAGGCCCTTGACGGAATTTTTGACAGGGCAGTTAACAACACAGGGTTACTTGAAGCAAACAGCCTGGTCAGTTCAAAAGGTGAAGTCCTTTTAATCGGCACAGGCGAGAACGACCTCGTATCGAATACCGGAACAATCGATGTCAGTGCCGCTGAAGCCGGCGCCGACGGCGGGTTTGTAGAGATAAGCGCGCCGAGAGTCATTGTGGATGGAGATATAGATGTAACTTCAATAGACGGAGAAGCAGGAACTTTATTCATTGACCCCACAAATTTCTATATTTTGAGTTTTAATCCTCCTTGGTGGTGGTTCTGGAATAATGAGAACACCGATCCTGATGTGCAATGGCCGGAAAATATGTTCGGAAGTTCGTATATGACAGAGTCTTGGATGGAAAGCTTTGGAGGAAGTATAAGAATTCAGGCCTTAAACGATGTCTATCTTAAATTAGGAGAAGGATGGAGTGGATCAGGATGGGTCGAAGATGTATATGCCACCGACCACTTATTGACATTACAGGGCGGTAGTTTTACCGTTGAAGCCGGCAGGCATATCGACTTGGGGAATGACGGCATTTATATGGCCAACGGGGGAGATATTAATTTTTTAACCGACATGGACTTTGTCTCTGCCATACCCCTTACCGATAATGGCGTTGGTGATATATATTTAGGTAACGGAGCAGGCCTTGATTCAAACGGCGGTAATATTAATTTGACAGGAATTAACGTGCATCTTACCTCTTTAGTTAATGCAACCGGTGGCACAGGTAACGGCAGTGTAGATGTTGTTGCGGGAAACCATCTGGTATTCGACCCTCCCCTAACAGGCAATCTCAACGCAGGAGCAGATTTAACTTTAACCGGTATCCCCGGAACAGAGAGCTCAGCTTTTAGTCCTTCTATTCAATCAGCAGTAGACGCTATCGGCACTGTAGGAGGAGATGCTACCATAAATTTAGGTACAGCTACTTATAATGAAAATGTTGTTATAGACAAAACTCTAACTCTGACTTCAGCCAGCGATCCGGTTCTTGACGGTACCGGTATCGGCGGATCAGGTATTCTTATTAAAGCTCCCGATGTCACAATAGATGACCTTGAAATTAGAAATTATGATGTCGGCGTGCGCACCTACGGCGGTCCCAGCAACTTTGGGGACTTATCTATTCTGAACTCCGATATCCACGATAATTCACAAAATGGTATTCTTATCGTTTACGATACTTTTGATAATGTAACCATAGAGAATACTTCTTTGACTGATAACAAAGTAGGAATCGGCATAGCTAACAATGCCAATATAGCCAGTTTAGATATTATTGATTCCAGTATCAGCAATTCCAGTAACCATGGTTTATACATAAATGGTTCTACCATAGCAAGCGGGTTGATTGATAATTCTGCTTTTCAGAATTCTACCTGGCAGGGCATACATATTGAGAATTCTAATTTATCAGATTTTACTTTAGAAGGCGGTACCACTTTAGACGGTAATGGATTTGGTTTATTAGTTAAGAATAGCACAACCACCGATTTGACCCTGGATGGTGTTGTTGCTCAAAACAACAATACCGGTGTAACGATAATGGGTGGCACCTTAGACGGCTTAACAGTTGAGAATAGTTTATTTCAGAGTAATGCTTGGGAGCATATAGACCTGGGGTTATGGGGTAGCCCAACTTCTTTAAGCAATGTAGATATCAAGGACAATGTTTTTAATGCGGGGCCTTGGGCTTCTATTTATATAGATTCGGCTGCAAGTTTTAGCCCCGGCGATATAAAAATAAACTATAATGAATTTTACGGTGCCAATACTGGTATAGGTAACGGTACTGCTGTTTCAGTTGACGGGCAAAAGAACTACTGGGGGGTAGCACAAGGGCCCAATAACCCTTCAAATCCCCATGGTTCAACTTCAGGCGCAGGCTTTTATGGCCCTGTAGATTTTATGCCCTGGTATGCTACACCTACTACTTCACCTTCTACCGAATATGTGGAGGTTTATGGAAGTCCGGTTTACGCGCTGTCTGATACAATTCAGGCAGGTATAGATGCGGCGGTCGCAGCTGATACAGTGGAAGTAGTTACTGCGGGTATTTACTATGAAAATCTCAATGTCAATAAAGAGTTGACTTTATTGGGAACTCAGGCTGGCGTGGATGCAAGGACAAGAACAGCCGGTGATGCTAACGAAACTATTGTTGACGGCAGTACAGCTGGTAATGTTATAACTGTATCCAGTGACAATGTAACCATAGATGGGTTTGAATTAAAGAACGGTACTAACGGAATATCCGGTGAAACTTCTGATTCTGAAATTAAGAATAATATAATCCATGATAATTTAAATTATGTC
This sequence comes from Candidatus Omnitrophota bacterium, assembly GCA_014728785.1. GTDB lineage: Bacteria > Omnitrophota > Gorgyraeia > Duberdicusellales > 4484-171 > WJKZ01. The sequence continues at coordinate 1,503 of WJKZ01000257.1, read as the reverse complement.
GGTTCTAATGGAGTAGGTATATTACTTTGGGGAGATAACGATAACAACACAATTGACCAGAATGTAATTTATAACAACGACAGACAAGGTATATTTGTAGGATATTGGGATACTTCTAAGATTAGTTCAGGAAATACACTTTCTAACAACAAAATTTATGATAATGGTTTGTATACACAAGCTAATGGCCCCGACGAGTCAGAATACGGTATTCAACTATGGAATGCAGATGGGAATACAATAAGCGGAAATGAAATTTATGGACACAATGATTGGTATTTCTCACAAGGTATTTATCTTTGTGCCGCTTATAATAACCTTGTACAAAACAATAATATTCATGACAATAATTTCGGTATAGGAATATATGATGCCGGAAGAGGTTCAATTGTTACCAACACAATCACCGGAAATGACATAGCTGATAATGCCGTAGGCATACGTACCTACAATAATGTTTTACCGACGGTTACCTTAAATAACTTTTCCGGCAGCACCGACTATCATGTGCAGGCACCCAGTATGGTAAACGGTTCTAACCTTTACAATATCTACAATGGCAACGATAATACCTACGACGAAGCCGGTGTTATTACAGATGCTACCGGCACAAGTGTAATTGAAGTGCCAGCAGGTTATAAGGTAATTTTCTCATCTATAGATGATGTGATGGATAACAATCCCGGGGATTCAAATATTACCCTTGATTTATTTCACAAGGGTGCTTTGACCTGGGGTGATATTGATACTCAGGGTAGTAACCTGGTATTTACCAACGAAGGCGATTTAACCCTTGACGGAGGCTCAATTTACACTCGGGGGGGAAACCTTGAAATAAACGTAGAAGAAGATCCTAATCTTTATATATATATACCTATAATTACCGGAGGAGGAAACGCTAATCTGTCCGCTACCGGTTTTATCAGACACGATTATGATGGTTATGTCCAGACCGGCGGCGGTTCTTTTACCGGAATTGCTGATTCCGACAATGATGGCATAGGTATATATAATATATTACCTTTAAGTGCCGATATTACTACAAGCGGTGGAGTTGTTACTTTATCAGGTTCTGACATCAATATTGATAATGCTATTCTTGCAGGAGATGGAAATGTGTATATTTACCCCTCAGGAATGGGGAGAACAATTGCTTTAGCCTCAGGTGTTGGTTATGGATTGTTCCGCTTGTCCGATGGAGAGGTAAGCAATATCGGAACAACCGGAACTATTACAGTTGGAGACATAAACAGCGGAACTATCACTGTAGGCGGCTTGGTTAATCAGGCAGGACAAAATTTAGCTCTGATTACAGGCGATGCGATTGTTGAGCAGGGCTCAGATTTAGGAACGGATATCGTTGCTTCTTCTCTTTCTATGCAGGCAGTAAACGGCATAGGCTCGGGCAATGCTTTAGAGACAGAAATTTCTTATCTGGAGGCTAACAATACAAATTCAGGTAATATAGAGATAGACAATACAGGTGATTTGACTGTTGTAGGT
>WJKZ01000256.1 GCA_014728785.1 Candidatus Omnitrophota bacterium | reverse complement strand
CATTCAAGGAGAGCCATTGTTTTTTGGAAAAGTCCGTGTTCTCAAAGACAACTCTGTTTAAATCTATCGTTTCTGTATTTATCCCCTTCGACTTTAAAAAGCTGCTGAGATAGATTAAGGATAAAGGCGGAGTATTTAACCAGAACATAGGTGCGTTTATGAGATAGATTGAGTTTTTCATACAGAAAAGAAGTAGTGATGCATGAAATTCAAAAATATTATTTAGATGTTATAATTATAACATCTAAATTTATTACTAAAACCGTAATTATGAAAAGAGGTCTTTATGTCCATATCCCTTTTTGTGTCCAGCGTTGTAGGTATTGTGATTTTTACAGCGAAATTTATAGCCCCGGCCATGCAAAAGAGTATATTAATGTTTTGTGTAAAGAGGTGGGAAGGCTTGAATGTGATTATCAGAGTATCTATATCGGAGGAGGGACCCCCTCAGTGCTTGATGTCCGTTCATTAGAGCGCTTGTTGAGTGCACTTGAGAGAAAGAGGTGGCCTATTGATGAGTTTACTGTCGAGGTCAACCCGGAGAGCCTGAACGAAGACAAACTCAAGCTGTTTAAGGATTATGGAGTGGATCGCATAAGCATCGGAGTTCAGAGTTTCATTGACAAGAAATTAAAGAAGCTGGGACGTCTTCATTCCGCAGAAAAGGCTAAGAATAAGGTAAGAGAGGTATTCAGCCGGGGGTTTAAGAATATAAGCGGAGATTTAATTTTTGGCTTAGAGGGAGAAACTCTTAAAGAGTGGAGAAAGGATCTTAAGGAAGCTTTAATTTTACCCTTTTCTCATCTCTCCACCTATATGCTGACTTACGAAAAAGGTACTCTGTTGCATAAAGAGTTAAGGAGGGGGAGTATTAAACCTTTGAGTGAAGATAAAGTTGCCTCGATGTACAGAGAGGTCTCGGCGATATTGAAAGGGGCGGGGATGCTTCATTACGAAATATCCAATTTCTGCCTGCCCGGTTTCCCCTGCGTTCACAACGTGAACTATTGGAATAATGGTTTATATACCGGCCTAGGCCCGTCTGCGGTTTCCTACGACGGTCAAACACGCCTCCGGAATATAGATGGCTCCCAGAGATATATCGCTAAATTCTTTGAAGGAGAATTGCCGGTTTCTTCCATAGAGAGGCTCACAAAACGGAAAAAAGCCAGAGAGACGGCCGCTCTTAAGGTGAGAATGGCCGAGGGTATAGATTTTGAGTGGTTCAAGGATTCGACCGGTTTTGATTTCATCTCTCTGGAAGGCAGAGCGGTTGATGAGATGGCAGGGCTAAAATTGGTAAAATATATTAAAAAAGACGGGCGATTACGGGGAGTAAAGCTTACCGCCAGAGGTTTTTTTTATTCTGATACCGTTTCGGCGGCATTTCTGTGAAAGGCGGAAAATAAACCCCCTTAAAAGCAGCCATCTTTTATTTATTGCCTATATTTTAAGAGTTTATTGTAGATTTTTTTCCTCATGATGGTATAATTTATTGGCTATAATTTTTATTTTCTTATTAGGTGTATGAAGCTAAATACCAGTCGGCTAAAAAGACTTGCCTCTTCCTTCAGGAAGAAAAAAATCCTGGTTGTGGGAGATTTAATCCTCGACCATCATATTTTTGGCAGGGTTGAAAGGATATCGCCGGAAGCCCCCGTACCGGTGGTCTGGGCAAATAGAGAAAATTTTGTTTGCGGAGGTGCTGCCAATGTAAGCCTTAATCTCCGTTCTCTGGGAGCAGGTGTAAGTCTCTGCGGAGTTATCGGCAGGGACCTGTTCGGCAAAAAGCTCTTTTCCAGAATGAAAGATAACGGTATAGACACCAGTTTAGTCATCAAGGATTCCCAAAGACCTACTACCCTTAAGACTCGCATATTAGCTCATAATCAGCAGGTAGCAAGATTAGACTGGGAGTCGATAGAGTTTTTATCGCTGAAACTTAATACAAAGATACTTAACAAGGTAAAGGAAAATCTTTCCGGTTTCGATGCGATAATCATCGAAGATTACGGCAAAGGCGTTGTAAATCCGGACTTAGTGGGGAAGCTT
>WJKZ01000255.1 GCA_014728785.1 Candidatus Omnitrophota bacterium | reverse complement strand
TAAAACCCCTTATTATAATTGACTGGGCCTGCTGAGCCGTAAGACCCCGAGAGCATAGATACTCTATCTCTTCTTTGTCAATCTTGCCTATCGCGGCTTCATGAGAAAGATCAACATCACGTAATTCTGTTTCGAGCTCCGGTATGGCATGCACTATACCTTTTTCAGACAAAACCATACCTCTGCATTCAAGGTGGCCTTTTATCCCTTCCTTTTCCGCCTTTAGATGACCTCTTGCAACCACCTTTCCTCCAAGTGTTACAGTACGGGAAACCACCTCGGCACTGGTATCCGGAGCTTTAAATATAACCCGGGAACCTATATCCTGAAGGGTTTCCGGATAGGACATTATAAAAGAATTAAAGCTTGCTCTCGATCCTCTGCCTCGTAAAACAGCGGTGGGATACATTTTAACTTCTTTTACCGGCCGCAAACATACATAATTGGAAATAAATGTAGCTCCTTCCTCAAGCACCGCTACGCTCATGGGCTTTACGGAGGTATCCTCCTTCCAGGAATGTATCATGGTAAAGTTAAGATACCCTCCCTTTTTGATAAAGAATTCTGATACTCCCAGATGAAAACCTTCCCGGGAAGCTTTGGAAGCAGAACAACCGGTGATTAAATGAAGACTCGCTCCTTCCTCGATTATGATTAAGTTGTGCACCTTCTGCTTGTAGCCTTGCGCCTTAAGAAACAGGCATGCCTGGATGGGAAGCTCCACCCTTTTCCCCTTTTTTACCCTTATGTAATAACCCCCTTCGGTATCGCGGGGAAAATCTTTGCTCACTATTGAGAAAGCTTGGCCCTTAAGCGATTTAATTTGAGGGTACTCCTCTAAAGCCTGAGGGGTACCTAGTATATCTACGGATTCATGCAGGCTGCGGGATATAACGGTTCTTGAATCCTCCTGCAGGAAGCTGCCTGAACGCGTCTCTTCGCTGAAATCCATACCGGAAGAGGCGATTTTTTCCTTATCCTGCGGGCTTATATTTTTTTCTATTCTGTCTGAGGACATCTGCACTCCCTGCATTTCGCATAACCGTGATTTTTAATGCTATCGAAAATTTCTCTTGGCTTCCCTGCACACCAGAATTTTCCCTCTATTAAAACACATGCTCTTTGAGCATTTATATAATCCAATACATAGCCGGTATGAGTTATTATAAGGGCAGATTTATTATTTTCTCTGAGGTAGCTGTTCAGAACTTTTCCCATGAGCGAAACATTTTCGATATCCACTCCCGACTCCGGCTCATCAAGCAATAAAAACTCCGGGTCCTGAAGAAGAAGCTGAAATAATTCAGATCTCTTCATCTCGCCTCCCGAAAAATCAAGATTTATATCCCTGCTCAGATGCTCCCTTAAAGACAACTTACTGGACAAATCATTAATTAAGGATTGGCTTGGGGATAAAAAGGAAGAAAGTTGTCCTAATTTAACCCCTCTTATACGGGGAGGATGCTGATACATAATTCCCAGGCCTTTTTCAACTCTCTTTTCGATAGGTAAATCGTTTATCCTTTCTCCTCTAAAAAATATATCTCCACTGCTAATATTATAGCCGCTTAAACCCATAATTGCTTTTATTAAAGTTGACTTACCACTCCCATTGGGGCCGAAAAGAACCAAAATTTCTCCCTTTTTTACAGATAGATCAATACTATCCAGAATATATTTTTCGCCCACCTTTACCGTAAGATTATGTATTTCGAGCATAAAAAAATAAATCTTTCAGGGTTTCTTCCGACAATCAGAACACACCCCGTAAAAATAGCCCCCTATTTTTTCTATCAGATGGCCATTCACCTCTTTTTCCGCCAAAGTAGGGCATGGTGGTATATCAATATCAAATATCCTGCCGCACTTAGTACATAAAAAATGGTGGTGCATATCAGTACGCGATTCAAAACAAGATTTATCAAATTTTATTCTTATCTCGCTGATTAATTTTTTACTCTTTAAAACTTCTAAAACAGTATAAACAGTAGCCAGTGATATTCCCGGTATTTTTGCCTTAATTCTTTCATAAATAGATTCCGCAGTCAAATGTTTATTGTGCCCTGCTAAAATCCTGTATATTTCCAGACGCTGGGGAGTAATTTTTATTCCTTTACCCTTTAAAGTACTGACAATCTCGTCCATTTCAAAAATATTGTAGGAAGATTATCGGAATTTGTCAATAATTATTTTTAGAAAATAATTATTATTGTTAAGGATTGAAAAGCCTTTATTTTTTAGGCTATTTCTTTATCGAGGCTATTTTTAGAGTTATATGTTCATTATCCTGCCAGGGCCAAAGCATAGCTATTACTGTCTTTTCAGGCATATCTTTCTTGAACAAAGTCTGGCCTTTAAACACCCCTCCAAACTCTCTGGTAAGCTTTGAATCGGCCCGGGTCGGCTTAGCCTCGGCAGGTTTTGCGGGCTGGCCAAAGAAATCGCAGAGAATCTCTTCCCATTTTTCCAGATCCCTGGCGTAAAAAACAAGCTCCTCATAATCTTCTTGAGAATCTCTCTGCTCATATACATCAAGATTAGCAAATCTGCTTTTAAGCTCTCTTAATTCCATCTTTTTATATAATTTTTCTCTAATTGTATAGTCTATATCTTATCCCAAAAAAACGATAATATCAAATTTTTTTTCGGAAATAAGAGATCTATTTTTTTGAGTTATTACCGCCTAATTTCTCAGGGTGGTGCTTAACAACCTTGGCTTTAATCATATATATGATATCTTGGGACATATAAGTGGCATGGTCGCAAATTCTTTCCAGATGACGGGCAATCAAAAGAAGGGGGATTGCCCGGGGAGCATCTCCTCCGTCTTTTACCAGATAATCGTTTATTAATTCGGCACATACAGAATTTCTTAACTTATCGGCTTCTGAGTCGGAAAGTATAACTTTCTTAGCCAGTTCAGAATCAGAGTTGACAAATGAATCTATAGCATCTTTAACCATCCTTTGAGCCAGAAAGGAGAGCTTTGGTATATCTATCAGGGGTTTGAGCAGAGGTTTATTTTCCTCTAAATCGAGGACTCTCTGAGCTACATTGACTGCCAAATCGGCAATCCTCTCCAGTTCGGCATTGAGCTTCATACCGGTGGTAATAAACCTTAAATCTTTTGCTTTTGGCTCCCGCAAGGCAAGCATCTCTATTGCTTCTTCCTCTATAACCAGTTCTATTTGGTCTATTTGAGTATCTTCTTCTATCACCTTCATAGCCATTTTCCTGTCCTGGGACTTCAAAGCTTCTATCGATTTATGAATAGCCTGTTCTGTCAAGGCAGCCATCTTTAAAAGGTCATTTTTTAGTTTCTTTAATTCTTCATCGAAATGTCTCTCCATAATTCTCCTCCTAATTAAATTCAGCCGAACCTTCCCGTAATATAGTCTTCTGTTATCTTTTTGGAAGGATTGGTAAAAATCTTATTGGTCACATCATATTCTATCATTTTCCCCAGCATAAGAAAAAGAGTGTAATCGGATATCCTGGCAGCTTGCTGCATATTGTGGGTAACTATCACAATAGTATATTTTTCCTTTAACTCCTGTATTAATTCCTCTATCTTAGCGGTGGAAGTAGGGTCAAGCGCTGAAGCAGGCTCGTCCATTAACACTACTTCCGGTTCAACCGCCAGGGTCCTGGCTATACATAAACGCTGCTGCTGACCTCCCGATAATTGTAAAGCGCTGGAGTGAAGCCGGTCACTTACCTCCTTCCATAAAGTTGCGTCTTTAAGGCTTTTCTCTACTTTATAATTTATATAATGCCTGTCTTTGACACCGTTTATGTAGAGCCCGTAGGCAACATTGTCAAAAATTGATTTCGGAAACGGGTTGGGCTTTTGAAATACCATACCAATACGTCTTCTGACATCCACCACGTCCACTTTAGGGTCATAAATATCATGACCGTCAAGATAGATGTTTCCTTCACACCTAGCGTTAGGTATAAGTTCATTCATCCGGTTTAAAAGCTTTATTAAGGTAGATTTGCCGCAACCGGAAGGTCCTATAATCGCAGTTACTTTATTCTGATATATATCAAGGTTTATCTCATATAAAGCCTGCGTATCTGCGTAGAAGAAGTTGACATTTTCCAATTTCATTCTTATTTTATCAGCCATATTTACTCCTCTGCTTCTGTCTTATGATTATAGCCAGAGTTGAGACCATAAGAACAAGTATTAGAAGAACCATTGCACATCCGTAAGCAATATGTCTCTGCTGTTGGGGATGTGTTCCTTCGGTCATCAAAGCATAGATGTGATAAGGCAAAGCCATAACCTCAGAAAATATGGAGTTAGGGTAACCTCTCATATAAAATGTAGCCGCAGTAAAAAGAATTGGTGCGGTTTCTCCTGCCACTCTCCCTATACTTAAAATAACTCCGGTTAATATACCTGACAAAGATGAAGGCAATACTACCCTTTTTATAGTCTCCCATCGAGTAGCCCCCAAAGCAAAAGAGGCTTCCCGGTACGATTGAGGAACGGCCAGTAAAGCTTCCTGGGAAGCAGAAATAATATTAGGCAGTATCATTATACCTAAAGTCAGGCACCCGGAAAGAATTGATACGCCAAAATCTAAAAATTTAACAAAAACCGCAAGACCAAACAGGCCGAATACAACCGAAGGCACACCGGCTAAATTATTAATACTTATTCTTATCAAATTGACTACATAATTTTTGGGACTGTATTCGCAAAGGTAAATTGCGCAAGCAACCCCCAAGGGAAGAGAAAAAACAACGGCTCCCAGGGTCAAATAGAAAGTGCCCAGGATAGCCGGAGCCACCCCACCGGCAGTCATTGCTTTTTTAGGCACCTGGGTAAGAAATTCCCAGCTGATAGCTGATACGCCTCTTGCTGTAATAAAATAAATTATGGCCCCCAGAAAAAACAAAGTGACCAACATGCAAAGAAAAAGTGAAAAAAAACCCAATCTCTGCGAAATTCCTCTTTTCATTTTTTATAAGTGACTTTATCTGCCTAAACCCAATTTAATTCTGAATCTGCGGCTTATGAACTCTGCAACTATATTAAAAACGAGAGTAATGAAAAACAGAATGAGCCCTATAGCAAAAAGAGCATGATAATGGGTACTGCCTATAACGGTTTCTCCCATCTCCGCGGCGATAGTAGAAGTCATCGGCCTGACCGGCTGAAAAAAAGATTTAGGTATGACCGCAGCTCCGCCGGTAACCATAAGAACTGTCATCGTTTCTCCCACCGCCCGGCTCATACCTAAAATTATAGCAGTAGATATTCCTGAGCCTGCCGCAGGTATAACAACCCTGGTAAGAGTCTGCCACCGGTTTGCTCCTACCGCAAAAGATGCTTCCCTGAAACCTTTGGGGACAAAACCTAAAGCGTCTTCGGCAATACTGCACACTGTAGGAGTAGCCATTATACCTAACATAAGGCTTCCGGTAAAAGCAGTCTGACCTACCGGCAAATTTAACCAATCCTGTAATAAAGGGGCTACTATAACCATACCGAAAAAACCGTAAACTATAGAAGGTATGCTTGCTAAAATTTCAACCAGGGGCTTAAGAATTGCTTTCTGCCTGTCTCCGGCAAGCTCATGTATATAGAGAGCGCTGCCTACTCCCAGAGGCACGCATACAAAAAGGGCACCTACCGTAACCCAGAAAGAAGCAAGAATTAAGGGGAGCATTCCGAATTCCGGCGGTTCGTAAGTAGGGTACCAGTACCTTCCGGCTATTGTGTTAAAAAAATTTATTTCTTTAAACAGAGGCAGACCTTCCTTAAAAAGAATGATTGTTATACCCACTAAAAAAATTAAGGAAGAAAAAGCAAACAATCCAAAAAACCATCTATAAAGATTTTCTTTCAATTGAGCTTTTTTCATACGTATTATCCTACTAAATAGTTCTTATCAAAGTTTGAGCCTGATACGCCTTCTATCGAAACGCATCAGGCTCAAGAAGGGATTAAATGAGCAAAAAACAAACTACTTAAGTCCTATGTAACCGGCCTCCCCTGCCAACTTTTGTCCTCTGTCACTCAAAACAAAATCAAGAAACTCTTTCACCGCACCTTTGGGCTTTCCGTCGGTGTACATAAATAAAGGGCGTGATAAAGAATACTCCCCGGAAAGGACCGTGGCCTTAGAAGGCGTTACTCCGTTAATATCGACTGCCTTTAACGCATCTGATAAGTAACCTAAACCAACGTAGCCTATCGCTCCGGGAGTCCTGGCTACAGTGGTGGCTACTGCCTGGTTTGAAGCCTGAAGCAGTGAATCGGGCCTTGTCTTTGCTTTATCTAAAGCCAACTTGTAGAAAGTCTCGTAGGTTCCGCTTGCGCTGTCACGGGAAATAACTACTATTTCCCCACTTCCTGCACCGAGCTCAGCCCAGTTGGAAATCTTTCCTGTGTAGATATCTTTTATCTGCTTTATGGTTAAAGCATTAATCGGATTACTTGGATGAACTACAACGGCAATCCCATCCATAGCCACGACATGGGCTTTAGGGTCTACACCCCGGGCTACTGCTTTTTGTAGCTCCTTGTCTTTTATGGGCCTTGATGCATCACCGATATCGGCCGTTCCGTCTATTATTGATGCTATCCCTACACCTGAACCGCCACCTTGGACCGATATGTTCACATCGGCATTCTGGTTCATAAAAGCCTCAGCACATGCCTGGGCGATGGGAAGAACGGTAGTTGAACCTTTAATAGTCACACTTGAGGCAAAGACTTGGGGTAAACAAAATACAAAGGTCAGGAGGCTCAACATAATTATTCTACCTATTTTCATATTTACACTACTCCTTTTTTAAAAATTGCTTAATTTTTTTAGACAACTCAGAACTCCATCATCCAATCTGCCTGGAAAACATGTCTTCTGCCCTGCCCTTGAATTCTCTCCATAAGATAGTAATCAAACCCTAAACTGGTATTTTTTCCCAAGGGATAGCCTATTTTAATTTCATGTCCCTTTACATCGGTATGCCCACTGTAGGCATCTGAATCGGGGAAGATATCGAGCCAGGCATCTTTTTCAAGTCTTCTGTGAAGATAAGCTAACTTCCACTCCTTATCGAAAATCTTAAGAGGACCTCCGATTTTAAACTCAACTCCGCCGAGCCAGCCGTTTTCTTCATCGCTGGGGTCAGGATTATGCACGAAATCCCCGAACAATTTAATCTTCTGGATTACCGGATCTCCGAAAGGCTCTTTAACTTCCAATTTTACGCCGGGAGAAATTACATTATACTTGTACTTTAAGCCCGAACCTTCAATCGTATTATAGCTGCCGCTGGAGTCACCGCCGTTATTTAAAATAGTATCCTCTATATTGTCAATGAAATAACTCGCTACAGCCACTCCAAGCTTGGCCCTGCCCCATTTGTACTGAAAACCGGGCTGGACAACTGTCATAAACCTGTCCGAGGTATCACTACTATCTTCATCGAGCATCCAGACACCGGTATTAAAAAATCCGGAGAAGCCTCCGCCGAAATCCTTATCGAGCTGGATAGATAAACCTTCGGGGTTAATGTCGGAATCCCACATAAGGTCGGAAGGCCTGAAGATTACCTTCTTTATGC
>WJKZ01000023.1 GCA_014728785.1 Candidatus Omnitrophota bacterium | reverse complement strand
TTTCAGGATTGCTATCTTTTGCGGAAAAAAATAATAATTTAATTTTTCCTATAAGTTTACCATAATACCAAAAAAAAGAACTTCGTGAAAATAAATTCAGTACTCGACAAGTCAAAGGGTCCAATCTCTCTATGAGCTCGCTGTCTTTCCAATGCCAGTCGGGAGCAAGGGCTAACGAATCGTTTATTCCCGCATCTACTATAACCAGGTCGGGTTCATAATCGGCCATCTGGTATTTTAGCAAATTCAATACCTGGAACGTAGAATATCCCGGAACGGCGGCGTTTACTACTTCTACTTCCCTGCTTTCTGCCGGCAGATTGTTTCCAAAAATCCTCTCTAACTGATAGGAGTATGTCTCTTTGAAATTAATCGCTATCCCAAAAGGATGCGATCCGCCCATCACTATTATACGGTAAACCCCCTCTGGTTTTTTTCTGCTGACCGAGCGCCCCTCATCAATCCTCAACCCCTCAGAATCAAATTGGTATTCCTTATATTTTTGTTTTTTATACTTCCAGATTAAATTCGGTACATAAGAAATTGTTCCGGATTTAAATGCCTGGATATTTACCACGTAAAACGGCAAATCCATCTGCCCCTTCTCAACCTTTTCGGCGATTCTCGCATATTTAAAAAGATAATCATAAGCACGAAAAGCAAACTCAAGTGAAATTAATACAAAGACAGCTAACACAAATCCCAATAAAATACTTTTAAAATTCTTCATAACAAGAATATTCCTTGCCCAATCAATTTAGTGGCCGACGATATGTATCTTTAAACCCCTTGCCTTGCTGGACTCTATCTCCTTTTCTACCACAAATACCTCATTTAAGCCTGCGGCATCTTTGAATTTAGCATAATTATTGTAATCTGCGGGGTTAAAACCCGGCACAAAAGCCCATATTACCCAGCAATCACCGCCCCCCGATTTTTTTATATCTCTAAGATAAGTATTCAATTCTTCGATTTTACCATTAATGCTCAAGCTGTGGTCCTGAAACAATATCCTGTCAGGAGAAATCACACCCTCGGCCAGTATTTTGGAAAAAAGGTAGTGATACCTGAAAGGGTCAACGGCAACGCCGTTAATATAAAAATAGGTCTGCTCCTTATCAGGGCTTTTTTCTAAATCCCGGTTTACATTAGAAAGTAAACTCCGTATATCTGCAAATCCGTACTTAAAACTTCTGTAATAATAAGTATAATAAAGATTGGAAAGAAGCAGTATAGCTACTAAACCAATGAGTACGGAGTAATATATTTTCCTTCTTCCAGGAGTCTTTAATTTTTGCGGATAAATAACAAAAAACGTTATGCAGAGGAAAAAACTTAATACAAGATAAGGGGCAAAAAATATTGTAATTCTAAGTACCTGCTGTTCTAAAGGGTAAAACCCCAGAAACGATAGTGCCGAACAAGCCACCAGGGAATATATGAAAGTTGAAAAGATGAAAATATGGGTAAACCTTTTTTTTCGAAGCGAAACGGCTAATACATACAGACACGAAGAGATAAAAATTAAAAAGAATATAGTACAAAAGTGCTGCATGATAATAACATGGTAATTTTTCATTATTCCGGTTAACTGCCAGCAAACCGAATCGGCCAGGGCACCTAAAAATCCGAAACTAAAACCCGCAGGACTTCCGTCACCATAAATATGCCTGCCTACTACCGTTTTTAATCTCCAGTGATGAATTGTTTGCTGAAATATTATATAGGCCAGGACAGAAACAACAGGAATGCAAAACAGAAATATATTTTTTAGTTTTGCCCTGAAGCCAGGAAAGGAATATAAGATTATCAAACTTAATGAAACAAACAACAAAAACGGCAATAAAATCCAAAAACCATATATGGAAAAACAAGACAGAGCCATGACTATTCCCAAAACCAGAGAATCCTTATTTCCGACTTTTTTGTTTCTCATTGTTCTCAATATGAAAAAAAGTGTAAGAGCTGATGAAAAAATCGTAAACGAATATACCGCCCTCAGATAAAACGAGAAAAAAATCCAGGAAAAAGAAATACTGCAAAATGCAGTAACGGCCAGAGACCAGAGCCTGTTATAGCCGGTCATCCGGGCGCTTCCATAAATAAAAAACAGGGAAAATATTCCAAATATAAGAGAAACTGACCTCATCCAGGGTATGGAGTGTTTTATTCCCGACCAATAGTGAAGTATCAAGGGCATCAGAGGAGGTTGTAAAATTAATTCCCGGTTAAGCCTTAAGGTCTCTTTTAAAGGGCGGTAATCGGCTTCGACTGCATAATCATCAACTCCTCTGGCAACAAAAAACTCTTTAGCCTCATCCATAAATATATCTGCACTCTCAAGCGAGGAAAACCTTAAAAGGACTCCGGACAGGACCAGAAATAAAAGGAAAGCCTGAATTATTCTGTTTTTTTTAGTTACCTCCATCAACTTATCTGTAAAAAAATTACCGGCTATTGGAAATTAATTTCAAAGCTCTGGCTTTGTTAGTATCTATCCGGGTCTGAATAGCAAAATCATGAGAATCCACTGCGTCAAGAAGAACCTGGTAGGAGTCTTCGCCCAGCGTATGTTCTCCCAGCGCAATTGCCCATATAACCCATATATCTTTAACGCCTTCTTGACGGGCAGATTTTAAATAAATACTTATATCTTTTTCTTTTCCCTCCTCCGGCAAAAAGTACTTCTGAATATATATATTCTCCGTTTTTATAGCATTTATTGAGGGCAACCCAGAAAAAAGATAGTGGTAACGAAAAGTATTCCTGGCTAAATTATTCACGTAAAAATGGGTTCCATCTTCATAGCCCTGCTTACTTATGTCGGCTTCTATCTGCTCCAATAAACTTCTTATGTCGGGAAATCCGTACTCCATGCTCCGGTAGTAATAGTTGATATATATATTGGACAAGCAAAGGATAGATAAAAGAAATACCGCCGTACCGGTATAAAGCCTAGAGCTCACGAACCCCCTCAAACTGCCGGAATGCCGGTAGATATATTTAGCGCAGATAAAAAGGCCTAGTATCAAAAACGGGCCTAAAAATATAGTATAACGCACATGTTCGATAGCATACAACTCTGTTATGGAAAATAAAGCAGACACGAGAATCCCGTAAATTAATCCTGCAAGAGGATACAAACAGAGCAAGTTACGCCTCTTCATAAATAAAATCAGAACATAAATAGACAAAGCCATAAACAGAAAAAAGACACCAACTGAAAAATAAGCCAGATAGGGGCTTGTGTGATAGTTCCTTACCATGCCGGTTAGCTGCCAAAAAACCGAATCCGCCAGGGGCTGTAAAGATTCAAGCATATCAAAAAAACCGCGCGGAGCACCCGGCCGATCATAGAAAAGCTGGGGAGCAACAAACTTCCTGGCCTTCCAGTGATAAACAGTATGTTGTAATATTGTATAGCCTAAGGTAAGAAATACGGGAGTTAAAAACAAAAAGATATTCAACCTGCGCCTGGCGGGGTATTGCCGGGAATACCGCCAGATAAGAATTATTCCGGTTAAGATAAGAAAAGGGAGCATTAGCCAGAAACCATAAACAGAAAAGCAGCTCAAAGAAGTCAGAAGACCTAAAACTATACTCTCCTTTGTCCACGCCTGTCTTTCTTTAATGACCTTTAATATAAGAAAAAGCAGGAGAGACGAAGAAAAAATAGTAAAAGAATAGGTTGACCTCAGGTAAAATGAAAAGAATACCCAGGAAAAGGAAACACTACAGAAAGAGACAACCGCAAGGGACCAGAGCCGGCCAAATCCCAGAATACGGCCATTTTTATACATAACCAGCAGGGAGAGCAGGCCAAAGAATAGGGGTATTAAACGCACCCAGAGGATATCAGTCCTGATTTTAGACCAGTAATGGAGCAAGATGGTTAAAAACGGAGGCTCCAGGATAGAAGTTTTTGTAAGCTCTATTACTTCGCCCAAAGGGCGTAATCCACTAAAGAATTCGCAATCCCCCACCCCCCTGGCCACAAAG
>WJKZ01000022.1 GCA_014728785.1 Candidatus Omnitrophota bacterium | reverse complement strand
TCCCCCTAAGGGATAGAGGAGTTGCCGGAAAAGCTAAACCTAAGGAGCTTGCCTTAGGTTTTTTTATTTTTTGGCCCTTCAGGTGCTTAATTTGCCCGAAGGGTTTTTTATTTTAAGAGCTATGAGAAAAAAAGAAATACTTTACAAGGTAGTGTCTTTTATCGACAGAAAAGAGCTGGATTTTTTAGATAAAATATCTAAAGATATCTACTTTTCTACCGGTAAAAAAATACCCCGTTCTCAGATAATAGAATATATTATTCATATATCGCGTAACCATAATGATTTAGAGAAAACAATAATGGAGAGTATTTAGAATGAAGCGGTTGAAGATGATTATATCTAAATTATATATAGCGCTGGTAATAATCTTGCTACCTCTTAACTACGCATTGGGGGCAAACAGCGTAAGCGTAAAGGTATCCTGTACCATACCCCGCAGAATCCAGATCAAAAACACCGATGAGGCTGAAGAAAAAGCCGTTTCAGGTAAAACTCAGGATACAAGCAGGATCGTAAAAGACGGCAAGGAAATTATATTAAAAACTGCCGTGGCTAAATAACTTCTAAAGAAACCTTTCTAAAGCGCAAAGCAGATTTTTCTGCTTTTAAACCTCCACTCATTAACGGGATAAAGGTTTTTTACGCAAAGGTATATTGTAGGTATAAGTAAACCCCTCGGATATTTCTATAACCTTCTCTAAAGGTATCATGGGCAGGTATTCTAAGGGAATCGAGTTGATGTCTAACTTTACTTTGTATTCTCCCGCCGGCATTCCGCTGAAAAAGAATACTCCTTCGGCGTTGGTCCTTGTGGACTCGTCTCTGGAAGGCAAAGTAATTTTTATTCCCGGTACGGGTTCGTCTTTGCTGTCCAGGCGGTTATTGGAATTTTTATCGTAGAAAGCTACCCCGTAAATCCCCGATTGAGGATAGGCCCCGAAATCTATAGTGTAGCTCTCTCCGTGAGAAGTATTAATCTCTCTTGAGGAGTTGGTAGTCATCACATAGCCTTCAGGTAAGGTGGATAAATCTATTTTTACTCTTACAGTCTTAGCCTTAACTTCGAGCTTATACATGCCTTCGGTGTCTGTTTCGGCTTTAAAAGGACCTGCTATAATCTTTACTCCTTCTATACCCTTTTCGTCTTCACCTCTTAAACCGTCTCCGTCTATATCCTTAAACACCACACCGCTTATTACCCCGACAGGCGCAAATCTAAAAAAACTATCCCAGGCCAGACGAGTCCCTACCCTTACTTCCGCTTCTATGAAAGCTTCGGCGTCTTCGGTTTCAGCCCAGACATTACGGATTCTGCCGTCCAGGTAAAATTCCATATCTTTGTAAGGTGAATAGGTAAGGTTGATGTTCCCTTCCAGGCTGTCTTCCCCGGAGAGAAAAGAATGCAGCGAAGAAGCCCGCTGCTCGTCTCTATAATAAAAACGTACATTAGAATAAACCGAAGGGGTAAGATTATTATAAAAATCAAAGCCTGTTTCCATAACCCGGGGAGATGAGCTCTCCGCCTCCTCCAGCTCTTCGAGCCAGGAATAAGTGTAATTTGAATAGCAATAAAATCCGGGAGTCAACTGGAGACGCAAACCGCTCAGAATTGCATCTTTGCGGTAATCTGAGGTGGGCGATAAGGGATTAATGCTTTTTTGGTAATTGTAACCCAGATAAGTATATAAAGGTTTTTCTCCCCAGAGATAAAGGTTAAACCTTTTATTGTATATACTGGTAGCATTCAGATTACGTTGAGGTGAAAGAGAACCGGGGGTGTTTATATAATATACACTTGTGGTCAAATTGGAATCAGTGCCCAGGCGCCAATCCAGGTAGCTATCCCATTCAAAGTTAAGCTCATCCGGAGAACCGGGGTTGGAAAAATATCTGTCCCTGTATACATCTAAATTGGAGCTTAAACTTAAATTCTCTGAAGGATACCAATCAAAGCCGATGATACCGCCTATTTCCCCTATGCCGGAAGGCCTTCCGGTTATTGTAACAAACTCGGGTTCTATGTCCCGAAACGATAGCCGCAGGTTTAAACGCTGTAGGCGTAAAACCGATGAGAGGTTGGCAGCCATAGAATACTCATCCGATGCCACTTCACTGAATATACTCCATTTATCAAGATTATGCTCACTTTGAAAAGAAAACACTTTACTCTTCAGGTAATCCTCCCTCCCCTCGCCGTAGGCATGAGCATAGTTAAGAGCAAAATTATTTTTCGCATGAGGGAAAAATCTTATCCGGTAGCCGTCCACATATGAATCCTCTTCGGTGGTTATCCCCGGAGAAAGGAAACTGTAATAATATTGTTTTTCCTTGCCGTGAAAAATTATATATTCTATATTTTCATTAAAAGCCGGCGATTCCAGGAATATACCTTTAAGAGTTTCTCCCGGGAACGAAAGAGGGGAAAAAGAACGGGTAAAGTCAAAACCTCTTAGATGAAAATCATTAAAAGTCAGAAAATTACCTTCTGTAATACCTACTGTGTAGCCGGTAATCTTGCTTTCCTCCCCGAATTTAG
Organism: Candidatus Omnitrophota bacterium; assembly: GCA_014728785.1. GTDB lineage: Bacteria > Omnitrophota > Gorgyraeia > Duberdicusellales > 4484-171 > WJKZ01. Next base: position 965 of record WJKZ01000022.1, on the reverse strand, counting down.
ACCAGTTTAAGGATGCATCCATCTCCCCGTAAGGTATGGGGCCGCGCATACTCGCCCACTGGTCAAAAGTAATGGTATCTCTCTGCATAGTATCTATACTACCCCCTCTGTAATAGCTCCTCCAATCGTTGGAATAGGCGAATTTTATACTTTCGGGTTTCTCCCACAAAGATTCTTTTTCCATCTCAACCCTTAAAGGCACCACTTTTATATTGAACGTCCACCTACCTTTTTGGTCCCACACATGCAGAAAAGTAGAACCTAAATTTTGGGCATTTACTTTAAGGTTTTTGTCGTCAAGCTTTTCGATATCAATTACTTCACCGGAGACAATCAGAAATCTTTTAATAAGAGGAGAATTTACTATGAAAAAATCTCCCGGGGAAATCTCAACCGTAAGAGGGAAATCTTCCAGGCTTTGAGAAGAAAGATGCACTACATTGTCCTTTGTCAACAAAGGCCGGGCCTTTACCCTCTTCTTTGAAACTTCTTCTAACTCCTCGCTTACAACCGACGGCCTCCTGCGTCCTGCCTCCGGGGAAAGCTCTTCTCCTTCAGCGTCAGAAGTGTATTTTTTGCCGGCTTCCGGTTTTTTTAATTGTTCCTGCAGCTCTTTCAGCTTTTCCCGTATTATCTTTTTCCTCTCTAACCTGTCACGGGGCAGAAAGGTCCTCTTCACCTTTCTTCTGCCCTCAAGAAGCCTGCCCTCTCTAATCCTCTTTATCAGATTAAGATAATACAGCGGCTCCCGGGAGGAAGAATCGACTGACTGGGCCGACTGAAAATAATGCGTCGCTTCTTCATATTTCCCTTCCCTGAACTTTTCTTTGCCCAGTTCTATTAAATAATCGTAAGCGAGTTCCTGGGAATAAAGGAGAAGGGGAGGTAAAACAAGAAAGGATACCAGAAGAATTAAGAATATAAACCTCATCAATCTTTTACTCGGGAAACGGACACCTCTCCAT
>WJKZ01000254.1 GCA_014728785.1 Candidatus Omnitrophota bacterium | reverse complement strand
GGTTTACTCAGGATGATGCCCATATTTTTTGTACGCCAGATGATTTTTATAGAGAAATCGAAGGTGTGCTGGAATTTATAAAGTCAGCTATGAGTAAATTCGGGTTCCGGGATTACAGCGCTGAACTGAGCACCAGGCCGCAGGAATTTATCGGCGATATTAAAGATTGGCAGGATTCGGAAAGAGCTTTGGAAAAAGTCTTAAATGAGAAAAAATTTGATTATAAGATAAACCAGGGCGACGGAGCTTTTTACGGGCCGAAGATTGATATAAAATTAAAAGATGCCCTAGGAAGGGAGTGGCAGTGTGCTACCGTCCAGTTAGATTATAACGTACCCAAAAGATTTGATTTGACCTACAGGGATTCCGGCGGAAGCAGCCAGAGGGTTATTATGATTCACAGGGTTTTGCTGGGAAGCCTTGAGAGGTTTATAGCAACGCTAATAGAACATTATGGAGGAGCTTTCCCCTTCTGGCTTTCCCCGGTTCAGATAAGTGTTTTAAATATAAACGAAGATGTAAAAGATTATGCCCGCAAAATAAAAGATATTTTTAACAATCAGGGGTTCCGTACAGAGAGTGATTTTAGAAGCGAAACATTACAGAAAAGAATAAGGGAGAAGGAGCTGGAAAAAATACCTTATATGCTTATAGTGGGGAAGAAAGAGGAGGCAGAGAAAAAAATTTCTGTCAGGAAGAGAGGTATGAAAAATTTGGGCAGCATGAGCGTTGAAGATTTTATCGGTATTTTAAAAAAGGAGGAAGATATAGGTGAAGTACGTTAGAGTAAACGAGAGGATAACCGCCAAGACTTTGAGAGTGATAGGGCCCGAAGGTGAACAGTTGGGGGTTTTCCCGCGGGATATAGCATTAAAAAAAGCCGAGGATTTCGATATGGACTTGGTGGAGGTTGCCCCTCAGGCTAATCCCCCGGTTTGTAGAGTTATAGATTTCGCCAAATATAAGTACGACCAGAAGAAAAGAGAAAGGGAGCTTAAAAAACACCAGAAACAATCTCAGTTAAAAGAGGTAAGGATAAGTCCCCGGATAGACAATCATGATTATGAAGTCAAACTTAAACGCATCAAAGAATTTTTAGAAAAGAAACACAAAGTAAGAGTACGCATGTGGTTTAAAGGAAGAGAAATTACTCATAAAGAAATAGGGAGCAGACTTATAGATAAATTACTTAAAGACATAGACAAGGTAGGGAGAGTTGACCGCGAACCCCACATGCTGGGAAAAACTATGGTTTTAATTTTAAGTCCCAGATAAGCTTAGTATTGAAATAGCTGGTTTAATCCGATAGAAGAAAAGAAAAAAACACAGGGCGGAGGTGATAATTAATGCCTAAACTAAAAACCAAAAAGTCTCTGGCTAAAAGAGTGAAAGTAACCAAAAATAAAAAAATTATGCGGTCCAAGGCAGGAAGAAGACATCTGTTGAGCAACAAGAACAGGAAACGCAAGAGGAATTTACGCAAGAAAGATTTGCTTCCCGAAACACAAAAAAAGACAGTAAAAAGAGGATTGCCTTATTCGCTTTAAAAATGGATAATAGAGGCACATAAAGGGAGCAGTGCCTTATATAGGTATAATTATTAGCAGAGACTACAAGCAAACATTATACGAGGAGAGTAATTATGAAGGTTAAGCATTCTGTATCGTCACGTAAACGGAAAAAGAAAGTATTGCGGGAAGCCAAGGGGTACTGGGGAGACCGCTCCCGGAAGTACCGCAGGGCTATAGAAACCCTGAGAAGAGCCTATGCTTATTCTTACAGGGACCGGCGAAATAAAAAGCGGGTATTCAGGTCTCTATGGATAAACAGGATAAATGCGGCGGTTAAGGAGAGGGGTATGAGTTACGGGAAGTTTATGCACGCCCTTAAAGATAATAATATTTTGCTCTCCAGGGATATACTGGCTAAATTAGCCGCAGAAAATCCGGATGTTTTTGACCGCATAGTAGAGCAGGTAAAAAGTAAATGACCGCTGCAAGGTCTGCGCTTTTTTTAAGGACCGGAGGAATTAACCGTGAAATATGTAATAATTATAGGCTGCAGTAAAACCGGTAAAGTTTTGGCAGAGGACCTTTCTGCTACCGAAAATGTAGTAGTAGTAGACAGGAGCCTTAAGGTTTTGGATTCTTTAAGGGAGGACTTTAACGGGAAAAAAATATGGGCCGATGCGTTAGATATAAATACTATCGAGCAGGCAGGCACAAAAGAGGCGGATGCGGTTTTTTTACTCACCGGCAACGATAATCTTAATCTGGTTATGGGTAAGGTAATAAAGCGGAAATATGAAGTAGAAAAGGTTGTACTTCAGGTCAGCGATAGTTTAAAAAAGAGAATTTTTAGCGAAGAGGGTCTTACTATTGTAAACAGGACTTACTTAATAAGCGAGGTATTAAAGAAATGTATATAGTAATCGCCGGCGCAGGCAGACTGGGGTTGGTTCTGGCGAAAAAACTCAAAGAAGATAAACACCAGGTATGTATTATTGACAAAAACGAAACTCTTTGCAATCGATTGGCCCGGGAACTTAACGGTATGCTGATTATATACGGTGATGCCACCTATCCCGATATTTTAAAAGAAGCCAAGATAGAGAAAGCCGATGTTTGTGTGAGTGCGGCTTCTAGCGATGAAGACAATATTATAATATGTTATCTGGCAAAGGAACTGTTCGGGGTAAAACGAACTGTGGCCAGAGTTAACGACCCAAAGCATATACCGCTTTATAAATACATGAAGGTAGATAACCCTGTAGACTCTACTTCAATAATAGCCAGGGTAGTTGAAGAAGAGGCTTCTTTTACCGATGTGGTAAATTTATTCAGCATCAAAAAAGGTCGCCTTTCTATAGTAAGAGTAGACATACCGGAGGATTCTCCGGTAGCCAACAAGGTACTTAAAGATATAAAGCTACCCCCGAACTCAGTCTTGGTTTCTATCCTCAGAGGTCCTGATATAATAATCCCCTACGGCTCAACAGTCATACTCCCCGGAGATGAGGTTATAGCCGCAACCCTTATAAATTTAGAAAAAAATCTGACTAAAAAACTGATAGGTAAAATTTAATAAAAATGAAAGCCGTAGCAGGAATAATTATGGAGATATTCTTTTGTCTCTTTGTACTCGGTCTCGGTTATGGTTTTTCTTTGATTTTCAGCTTCTGATACCTGAATAAGCGCCGGCAAAATATTTAAAAATGATTATCTCTCCGGACAGAAAAGATTTTTCGACGATTTTCAATATTCTGGGCAGGCTGGTTTTAGGCTTGGGGTTCTTCATGCTGATACCTGTTTTTACCGCCCTGGCGATGAAAGAGGTATCGCCTTTCTTTGATTTTATTATAGGGTTTTTTATAACTGTCTCCCTGGGCCTTGTTCTTACGGTTTTTTTCCCTATACGTAAAGAGATAAGCTGGCTGCATGCTTTTTTCAGCGTGAGTATCGGCTGGCTTGTGTTTTCTTTGCTGGGAGCCATACCTCTCTTTTTGTCTTCGCATTTTTTTTCTTTTGTCGACGCCTGGTTTGAATCGATGAGCGGCTTTGCTACTACCGGTCTTGTGCTTATCCAGGACCTGGATCATCTCTCTTCGGCTCACAACATGTGGAGGCATCTCACTATGTTTATAGGCGGGCAGGGGATAATTTTAGCCAGCCTTTCTATTCTGACCAGTGCGCGTTCAGTGGCTTTAGGGTTTTATGTGGGAGAAGCCCGCCAGGAAAAAATATTGCCCAATGTTGTGGCAACCGCCAGATTTATATGGAAAGTAAGTTTCGTTTATCTTTTTTTAGGGGTAAGCATTTTTTTCTTAATATTGTCAGCCAAAGGGTTAAGCCCCCTGCGGTCATTTTTGCATTCTCTCTGGTTATTTTTTGCTTCTTTTGATACCGGCGGGTTCACCCCTCAAAGCCAGAGCATCAATTATTACCACTCATATTCTTTAGAAATAGCGACAATAGTATTTATGCTTTTAGGGGCAATGAATTTTAACCTCCATTTCTGGATATGGTACAGGAATAAAACAGAGTTGGTGAAGAACTTTGAGATAAGAACTTTCTTGATAAGCGTATCTTTTCTTACCCTTGTTCTTTATTTCTCTCTTAAATTTTTAGGAAACCAGAGTATTCTGTTCAGAAGGGGTTTTTACCAATTAATTTCAGCCCATACAGGTTGCGGTTTTACCAATCTGACAGGTCCTGAACTAAACACCTTTCCTTCTCTGGGTATATTGTCGATAATATTGGCTATGATGATAGGGGGAGGGATATGTTCCACTACCGGGGGAATGAAAATAATGCGGGTAGGAATAATATTTAAAACTTTTTTTATGGAAATTAAGCAGAAAATGATGCCTTTCAGGGCAGTTTATAAAGATAAAATACACCATTTGCAGGATGTGATAGTTTCCGACAAAAGAATAAAAGAGGCATTTATACTTTCTGCAATATTTTTGGTAACTTATCTGTCCGGAGCTATGGTAGGGATAGCTCTGGGTTATCCCGGTTTAGCTTCTCTTTTTGAATCGGTTTCTGCCACAGCTAATGTAGGTTTATCTATGGGTATTACCCATCATACTATGCCGTTGGTTTTGAAATTAGTTTATATTTTACAGATGTGGGCCGGGAGGCTTGAATTTATAGCGATATTTGTTTCATTGGGATTTGTGGTATCGTTGTTTAAGAAATAAGAACCAATATGTTTAAAACTTTAATTTTTTCCTGTATTTTTTTACTTCAGTTTTATACTCTTTGTTTTGCCGAATCCATAGGAGACTTACTGAAAAACCCGGAAGATTTTTCCGGTAAAAGCGTAACAATTGAAGGGGAGGTCATAGGGGAGCCTCTCAGAGACAAGGGGGGGAGGTGGATTAATGTCTCCGAAGGAGAGTATAAAATAGGTGTTTTTGTTAAAGACCCCCGGGTTGTAGAAAAAATACAATCCTGGGGTAGCTATAAACAGACTGGGGATTATATCCGTTTAAAAGGAATTTTTTATAAAAGCTGTCCCCAACACCGTACACTGGGCATACACGGAGAGGAAATCACAGTTGAAAAAAGAGGCTTGCCGCGAGAAGAAATTCTAAAACCCTACAAAGCCAAGTTGGCGGCGTTCTTTTTCATAATCTGTTTGACAATGGGGTTGATTTATTTTATAAAAGTAAAATATGGAAAAAGAGATTGAACGGATTAAGAATAGATTTTACCGCGACTGTGCGGATATTAAGGACATTTCCGGGGCAGAAGAAATAAGAATAAGGTATTTAGGAAGAAAAACCGAGCTTAATACACTTTTTTCTAAAATTCCCACACTTCCTGCTTCCCAGAGAGGTAGCTGGGGCAGGAGGCTCAATGTCCTGAAGGAAGAGATTGCCCGCAGGCTTGAGGAGAAGATAAACGCGATAAGTGACAAAGAGAGTAAAATTGATTTGACTTTTCCTGCCCGCCGGCCCCCTAAGGGTTCAATCCACGTCCTTAGCTCAGTTAATCGTAAGATATGTGAAATATTTAAGAATTTAGGTTTCTCTGTGGTAGAGGGAGATGAAATAGCAGATGAATGGCATAACTTTGAGTCTTTAAATATTCCCGCCGAACACCCTTCTCGTGACGTTTTTGATACTTTCTATCTGGATATTCCCGCCGGCAGCGGTGGCAAATATTTGCTGAGAAGCCATACTTCTACTGTCCAGGGATGGGTTATGAAGAATGTAAAGCCTCCTTTTGCCGTTATTTCTCCCGGACGAGTATACAGGCCGGATGAGGTTGACGCAACGCATTCTTTTATGTTTAACCAGATAGAAGGGTTTGTAGTGGATAAGGAGATAAATTTTTCTCACCTTAAAGGAGTTCTTCTGGAATTCGCCAGGGAATTCTATTCTCCTGATATTGAACTGAGATTCCGCCCCCATTTCTTCCCTTTTACCGAACCATCGGCGGAGGTGGATATTTCCTGCATGATGTGTAAAGACAAAGAAACACAAGCAGGAGGTAAAACCTGTAGTGTGTGTAAAGGGAAAGGATGGATTGAAGTCCTGGGTTGCGGGATGATCCACCCCCATGTCTTTAATGCCTGCGGTATAGACCCTTCCAGATACCGGGGTTTTGCTTTCGGCATGGGAATAGACAGGATAGCTATGCTTAAATACAGCATTAATGATATAAGGTTTTTTTACAGCAATGATATAAGGTTTTTAAATCAATTTCCCGTTTGATATGAGATTTAACTTGAAATTTGTAAAAGAATTTTTGAATTTTCCCTTAGAACCATCCCGGGTAGCCGAGGCGCTTACTTTTGCGGGAATGGAAGTTGAAAGCCTGATCCGTGAAGGTGATGACTGGATATTCGAAGCAGAAGTTACTCCTAACCGTTATGATTGGCTGTCAATAATAGGGGTAGCCAGAGAAATCGCCGCGGTTTCGGGAAAACAAATACAACTAACCTATCCCCATCTTATCCAAAAACCTCTTTTAGAAGAAAGGGAAATCTTTATAGAAGATGTCTGGGGTTGTCCTTATTATACCGCCAGAAGCATTAAGGGAGTTCAAATATGCCCTGGAGGCGAGTTTAAAGACATGCTTTCCGGCTGCGGACTGAACTCGGTAAACAATATCGTAGATATCACTAATTATTGCATGTTCAAGTGGGGTAATCCCTTACATGCTTTCGATGAGGATAAGTTGAAAGGGAATATATATATACGAAAGGCAAAAAATAAGGAAGAATTCAGAGGCATAGATGATAAAGTATACTCACTCACTCCCGAGAATCTTGTGATAGCAGATGAGGAAAAAATTGTTGCTTTGGCGGGGGTAATGGGAGCAAAGAATAGCGAAGTAGACGAATACACAAAAAACATTTTTCTGGAAGGGGCAATTTTTTCTTCCGTGGCGATAAGGCATTCGCGCCGGCGCGCGGGACTGGATACAGAGTCTTCTTACCGTTTCGAACGGCTGGTCTCTGCAAAAAATCTGGAATATGCTTCGCAGGAAGCAGCCGACTTAATAAAAAAATACGGAGAAGGAGATTTCTCTGGTTTTAAATCCGCAGGCAGGAGGCCCCAAGAAGAAGGTAAAAAAATATATATGAACCTGTCTTCTTTAGACGAATATATGGGGATTGAATGCTCTGCCGAAAGGGCCGGTTCTATACTCAATAGCCTTGGTTTCGAGATAATTAACAAAAACAAGGGAGAGTTTGAAGTGAAATCTCCTTTCTGGCGGCTGGATATAGACAATGTAGTAGATATATACGAAGAAGTGGGCAGAATATTCGGTTATAATAATATCCCCCCACGAATTCCTTTTACAGATAGAACCAATATGAGAAAGAGTTTTATTTACGGAAAAGGGAAAATGTTTGAGTTTAAAAACGAGCTCAGACGTTTTCTGTCTTTATTATCTTTCAATGAAATTATGACCTACAGCTTAGAGGACAAGGAAGAGATGAGGGTTTTAGGGCAGGAAGATGTTATAGAGATAATCAATCCTTTAAGAAGCCAGGAAAATTGTTTGCGCCCCACCTTACTTTCCGGCATGATGAAAACGGTTAAGCATAATTTGAACTACAACCAGAAAGGTGTGGGGTTCTTTGAGATAGCCGACATATACAGTAAAGCTAAGACAGGATACAGCGAGATGCCCGCGCTTTCCATGGGAATAGCAGGTGGTCCGGAAGACGCTTTTTTGCTCAAAGGAGCGATCGAGGAAATCCTAAAATATTTAAACGTAGGTAGTTACTATCTGGAGGAAGGCAAAATCGAAAATTTCGATAATGCTTTAACTGTTTTTGTTGAAAACAATCCCGCAGGTTTTATGGGTAAGCTGAACGAAAAGATAAAAAGGTATTTTGGCCTGAAGGAAAATTTATATTATTCTCAGCTCGGCATTAAAATCTTGGCAGAGAACAAAAAAGAGAAAAAATATACGCCTTTCAGTCTTTATCCTCTGGTTTATCAGGATATAAGTATAGCTCTCAGCAAAGATATAAGTTTTAAAGCTATAAAAGATATTGTTACCGGCGAGGGAAAATATATTCGTGGCCTGGAGATAGTTGATACCTACAGGGGTAAAGATATACCTTCCGACTATAATGCTTTTACCCTGAGAATATTTTATCAGTCTGAACGCAAGACTCTCACCTCTCAAGAAGTAGAATCTTTTCATAAACAAATACGCAATAAGCTCGATAAAAAAAAGGGAGTTATTTTACGTTAACCGCATACGGTTATTTTTGCACCACTTTTAATTTCTATTCCGGGCACCCGGAAGCCCGTAAGCGTCAGTATGCTTTTATGCCAAAGCGGTTTTTCTCTCAGCTGGTATCCGGCACGTAAATCTATAATTTTTGACGTTCTTGAAAAGATCAGCCGGCAATGCTATAATCAAAATGTACCCTGCCTGTTTCGTTTGCGGGCAAAAACGCTACAGCTAATAACTATTTTCTGGGAGCCGAATTTTTTACAACTGCGGTTGTAAGAAGAGGTGCCCACCTGTATGAGAAATGAACTGATAGCGCTTAACCCCGGACGGACTTATGGCAGGGTTTATTAATCTAACCCTGTTTTCAATATAAAACATTCGGTATGATGAGCCATAATAATACTCCATTAGCCGTAAGGATGAGACCGCGCCGGCTGGATGAATTTAAGGGCCAGGAACATATTCTGGGTAAAGGTAAATTACTGTACAGAGCGATAAAATCCAAAAGAATAGGTTCCTTAATGCTCTGGGGGCCGGCGGGAAGCGGGAAGACAAGCCTGGGGCTGATAGTCGCCGGCGAGTTAGATGCGGAATTCGAATATTTAAATGCGGCATTTTCTTCTGTTTCCGATTTAAAAAAAGTTATCGCTAAAGCCAAAGATAATCTTACCCGCTGCGGCAGGAGAAGTTTAATCTTTATAGATGAAATTCACCGGTTTAATAAATTGCAACAGGAATCTTTAGTCCCCGACACAGAATCAGCAAATATAATTCTTGTAGGCGCAACAATCTATAATCCTTATTATAGTTTAATACCTTCTCTTATTTCCCGCTCGATTGTAGCCAATTTTAAACCTTTAAGTAAGAGTAATATTAAGGATATCCTGAAGGCGGCTTTAATTGATAAAGAAAGAGGGCTGGGAGAATTCAACGTAAGAATAACAAACAAAGCTTTAGACTACCTGATTACTAACTCCAATGGTGATGCAAGAACGGCTTTAATGGCCCTGGAAATAGGTACCTTAAGTACAGAAACCGGCAAAGGCAAGGATGTGTTATTTGATTTAGAAGTAGCCCGGCAGAGTTGTCAAAAAGATACATTTTATGATAAAAAAGGCGGTTACCATTATGATACCATATCCGCTTTTATAAAATCCATAAGAGGAAGTGATGTCGACAGTGCTTTGT
>WJKZ01000253.1 GCA_014728785.1 Candidatus Omnitrophota bacterium | reverse complement strand
ATGAGAAACCTTACAGTTTTTCTAAATATGCGTTTGATTATAACCGGCACAAAGTAGTGAGTATTTTTTCTCTGAACTTAAAAGAGCTGTCTTTTGACTTAATCGGCAGTTTTCATAAACCTATAGAGCGCAAAGGCTACACTACTTTTGATCTCAAAATTGCCAAAGAATTCGATTCACTCAGTATTGTCCTGGAGGGTATAAATATTTTTAACGAAGATTATCGTGAGATGGAAGGTATAGAAGGGGCAGGTCGCTGGGTAAGGGCCAGTTTGGTGTATTCGTTTTGAGCCAGGACAGGTTTGCAGGCTTATCAATAATTTTTGCTAAGCGATATTTGTGTTAAAATAATACCGGCATATATATTTTATCATTTCGGTTCCGAAATTCTCAGTATGCAGAGTGGGCCGGGTATCTACTTTATTGGTTAGCGTCACGCTCCTTTTAATCGCGTCAGGTTTTATGGAAAATCCATCAGGTCGGGATAAAGTCAGAATTTATAGCATTGAGACGTCCTCAGCGGAAGAGGTCAGTAAAATAAAAAAGACTGACCAGGAGTGGAGAAAGCTGCTTACCCCGGAACAATACCGGATAACCCGGCTTAAGGGTACAGAGGCGCCTTTTCAGATAAGTTGCCGTATCCCCGCAAACGAGGAGAAAGGTGTTTATGTTTGCGCATGCTGCGGGACCGCTTTATTCAGGCATAAGAGCAAGTTTGAATCCGGCAGCGGCTGGCCCAGTTTCTGGGAGCCGATTTCGGAGCTGAATGTTTCGCATAAACCCGATGATAATATGGGCATGGTGCGTACAGAAGTTCTGTGTGCACGCTGTGATGCTCACCTTGGCCATGTTTTTGGAGACGGACCACCGCCGACAGGGAAGCGTTACTGTATAAATGCCGCATCCATAATAGTGAAGGAATTATCTGATAAGGCGGAATACAGTAAAGCTACTTTTGCGGCCGGCTGTTTCTGGGGCGTAGAGGCAGCTTTCCGTAAGCTGCTGGGCAAAGGGGTGATATCTACCCGGGTTGGTTACATTGGCGGGCATGCAGGGAACCCGGTTTATAAAGAAGTGTGTTCCGGCTCAACCGGTCATGCTGAGGCAGTTGAGTTGGTATATAACCCCTACAAGATATCCTATGAAGAATTACTGGATATATTCTGGGAAATTCATGATGCGACGGCTAAAGGCAGCAAGCAGGTCGATACCGCCTCTCAATACCGGTCGGTAATATTTTTTCATACGCCTCAGCAGGAAAAGATAGCCCGGGCCAAAAAAAGAGAACTGCAAGATTCAGGAACTCAGAAGAAAAAAATAGTAACCCAGATAGTTGAGACCCAACGATTTTACCCCGCCGAGGATTACCATCAGCGGTATTATGAGAAAAGAGGTATTGATTCCTGCGGATGTTCCTGTGTTCCTTAGCAGGCCCGATATGCTTATATTCCAAAAAAGGTTTTAGACAGCTTGCGGTAAAAGCTTAAAGATATATATAAGTTAAGTAAATTATGAATTTTAATATGACATTTTTTCGGTCAAAAAAGGAGAGCCCGTGAATTCCCTAAAAGAAGCCTTTTTATTGATTCAAGATAAATTCGCTTCCTGGCTTGAAACGGTAATAGTAATGCTGCCGAATTTTATTTTAGCTTTTATGCTGGTTGTCGTCGCTTTTTATCTTTCAAGGAGGGCGCAGGATTTAACCAGAAATTTATTAAAACGGCTGGTGGATAACCAGGCATTGGTTAATTTTTTAGGCGGGTTGACCCGTCTTGCGGCGATACTACTGGGAACACTTATAGCTATAAAGGTTTTGAATCTTGACCAGGTACTTTTTTCTGTTCTGGCCGGTGTGGGGATTGCCGGCTTGGCCATAGGGTTTGCCTTTCAGGATATAGCTTCTAATTTTATCGCCGGGACCGTTCTTGTGTTCAGAAAAGATTATCCTTTCAGGGTTGGGGATATTGTAGAGACCAATGATTATATGGGAGTGATTAAGGAGATAAGTTTACGGGATACTATGCTTGAGACATTTTCCGGTCAGACTATTTTTATACCCAACAAATTAATTTTTGAAAATGCGGTTAATAATTACAGCCTGTTGGGTGTAAGGAGGGTGGACTTAAGGGTAGGAATATCTTACGGAGAAGATTTACAAAAGGTAAAAGAAGTCACTCTCAAAGCTCTGGAGGCCATAGAAGGGAGGGTTAAAAACAGGGATATTGAATTCTTCTACGAAGAATTCGGGGACAGCTCTATTAATTTCGAGGTCCGTTTCTGGATTCGTTTTAAAAGCCAGAAAGATTTCCTGAAAGGGAAAGACGCAGCGGTTATGAATATCAAAAAAGCTTACGATACAAACGGCATTACCATACCTTTCCCTATTCGTACATTGGAT
>WJKZ01000021.1 GCA_014728785.1 Candidatus Omnitrophota bacterium | reverse complement strand
TATCCAGTAACCGTCACCATGAGAGGCTCTTGCCTCACGGTTGCCCTGAGAGATAAGTATTTCGGCAAGCTCATCTCTCCTTTTGCATTCAAGCCCTTCCTCCTCCATAAGCCTGAAAAACTCACCCATGTAAAATCCCTTGACCATGAGGTTAACCAGCCTAGGGTTTTGTATTCTAAAATCTTTAAGCAGGTTAACGGCCCGGAGTCTATTAAAATAAATCTTCTCTCCCTTTACCGTCAAAGGATTGTAACCGTCTATTTTTATGAGATTAAAAAAATAAATGATATTGTCCTGCTTTATTGCGGGGTTAAAAAACAAATCCATCCGCCGGTTCTGGTTTATGTCGCGGTTGTTGGCTTCGCCTTCACTGAAATAAGAAGGAAGGAGCTGGAAATAATTATAATCTCTCTCCAGGTCGCCGTGTTTACGCGAAAAAATATAGTAGGTGTGGGAGTTTCTGCGGCCTTTTGAATTGGTATGGTTCTTTGAAGCCGAGGAGCTGTGGTCCTCGGCTACCGAATAAGGATAACCTCCGCGCAATACATTATCGAGATAAGTGCAGCCCAGATAGTTATTAAACTCTTTACTTGAAGATACACAAAATGCGTTGTTTTTAATACTTTCAATCAATTTTTTATTTTCGGCCTTCTTTTTCAGTATAAACTCTGAATTCATCCCCGCAAATAAAGGCGCAAGGGCATCTTCCTTGAAGTAGGCGCCAAACAGGCTGTAAAATCTTTTTTCCTCCCCCGGGGCGAGTTTCCATTTAAAATGGCTGAAAGCGCACGGCGTCCTTCCACAATATATTTGCTTAACCGGAACTCTGAATTTCTTCTCTAAAAATTTCAGAGGAGTACGGCAGGAATTGCCGCTCCCGAAAAGAACCGTCGGATCAATTATAAAATAAGGGAAAACTTTTTTGCCCCTGTCTTCATAAAAAGAATAGCTAAAATTTGCTCCTTCTATATAACGGGTATGGCTTACATCTCTGGGGTCAACTATAAGCCTGAATGACGCCAGGTTATTTTCAACCTTTGAATGCATCCAGCCCTCAAGCGTCCTCGACATATCTTTGAGTAAAGAATTGACCGAACCGAAAGGAATTATACGGGGAAGGCCGTCAATAACCTCAAGAGCCGCACTCCTGGAAGATATATTTTTCAGGGTTAATACCCTTACCAGACTTCCTACCGGCATGTTGGGAAGAGTGAAGTAGGCAGCTTTAAAAGACAATCCCAGGGTTTTATTAACCTCTCTGACCTGAAAAGAATCACTTTCGATAAGCATCTCCTGGCAGGAAGCGCTGTTGAGGTTTGAAAAAGGCTCATAAAACTTTTGAGAGTCTTTTTTTAAAAAAGTACGGAACCCCAGAGAAGAAGTTAAAGAATAGGCTTTATTCGCGGGGAAAAATTCCGCTATGGAGTGGTCTTTATTGCCGATACCAAAACTTGCTACGCCCTGGCCCCGATTGGTGTAAAAAACCCAAAGAGGTATCCCCCAGATTCCCGCTATACCGGGCAGGAAATTTGAAAAGGGATAGGTGCGGTTGTAATCTTTTATAATAAAGCTGCCGTCTTTCTGTAATAAATAATTCTTGCTCATCCCTCTAACCTTCGCATCTCTTTAACTCAAATTAAAATAAATTTTATCTTATACGCTTGTGCAAGAAAATTACCCGCCTTGCGGACACAACTTCATTTCTCAAGAGGCATAAGCAGACCTCCGGAAACAATCAGCTTTATTGCCTCATCTACTCCCAGATCCAGATGTATTAAATCTCCCTTTTTGGCCATCACAATAAAACCCGTCAAAGGAGACGGTGAAGAAGGAATAAAGACATTTTGCAAATTCTGGCCTTCCGCCTTTTTCAGATTAAAAGAATTCTCATTGGTTATAAAACCCAGGGTATAAACACCTTTTCTCGGATATTCCAGTAATACCGCACTCTTGAAAGCATACTGGGGAGAGAAAAACAAAAAATCAAATATCTGTTTTACGGGAAAATAAATTTTATTAACCAGCGGGATACGGAAAAACATCCTCTCTATCCAGCGGAAAAGACGCATACGGGAAAGCCGGATAAGCATCCCGGCTAAAAAAATAATCAAAACCGCTATCACTATACCGAGGCCGGGGACGGTATAGCCTAAATATCTGTAGAGAAATTTATTTATTAATCTGCCCAGAATCCCGTCAGCAAAATAAAATAACCCTCCTATAACATATATGGTAATCCCCAGCGGGACTATAGCGGCCAGACCCGTAACAAAAATCCTCTTTAGCGTGGCAAAAAAATCAGTACCTTTTATCGTAACCATTAAAATCCAGTATCTCTTTAAAAATCAATCTCTTAAGCCTTCTGCGGCTCTTAAGAAAAGAAATTCGTTTAAAAATTACAGCTCGGTTTTACTAACCTTACTTAACAAGACCGAAGGAACATTAACAATTACCTTTTTCCCCGGCCATAAACAGGGCAGTTTAAGCACTGTCGAAGTATCAAGCAGGCTATAGCCACTTTAAAAAGGTCACCTGCAATAAACGGTAACGCACCGGCTCTTACGGAGTTCAGAAAAGTAAAATTGAAAAAACAGCACAACCATAATACGCCCAGGGAATAGACTATTATGTGAAGCAGACAAAAACAGAAAAAAAAGCGTACCACAGACGAATCGGGTAACAAAAGCGGCGGGAGTAAAAAAGAAGAGAGAAGGAAACCGAAAAGATACCCACCGGTGGGGCCGAAAAGATAAAGTATTCCGGATGCCCCGCCGGAGAAAACCGGAAAACCCGCTATTCCTAATGTCAGATAAATTAATTGGGAAAGCGGGGCTTTCTGCTTCAAAAATACAATACTCAGACAAACCACCAGAGTCTGTAAGGTAACCGGTACGGGAGTAAAGGGCAGGTAAAACCTGAAGTTAGCCGAAACCGCCATCAACAAAGAAAACAAACCGACCTGAAGTAAAGAAGAAGTTAAAGTTTTTTGATAATTAAGGGTTTTTACTTTCATTTTTAAATTAAAGGTTTTAAAAAAGGTTGGATAAAAAATAAGATAAAGGACAGGCCGCTGAAAAAAACGGCCTGTCCCCGAAAGCCTTAAATAAATTATTCTTTTGCGATAGCTATGGTAATAGCACCGACTGCGATTAAAAATATACCTAAAAATCCTTTTATGAGAGTCCACAAGCTGGACCACCAGGCTATCACCGCCCAGATACCGAGAATTATAAGCATTATACCGACAAAAATCTTTAAAGCGACTTTCACACCCCCGTTACTTTTTTTTGCGTTATTCTGCTCAGCCACTTAACACCTCCTTATTTTTTCGGATTATTTAGATATGTCCCTCTGGTACAATAATATATAAAGAGATGTAACGATTGTCAACGAAAAAAGAAAATCATCTCTATTATCCTTGGTAATTTTAAGCTCCCCGCGGATTCTTATTTTCTCTGCCAGAGGAACTCCCCATTCTGATAGACTTCAAACCAGGAACCGGAAGGGGCCCTCTTGTAATCATCTTTATAGAATATCTTCCGGGCCTCCTCTATATCTATACCGTTCTTTTTTGCGGTATATTCGTATATAACCTGACGGTCATCGTTTTCTTCATCGACCAGCTTCTTTATTTCGGCTTTTAAATCAGATGGGATATCTTTGTCTACACCCGCCACCTCAAGCAAAGCTTGCCGGTTTTCGCCAATATAGCCTTTCGAAAAATACTCGGTTATCTTGTCAGCCCTTTTCTTTCTGTTTTTTATAGCTTCCTCAACCTCGGAAGGCACATCAGCCGCATAAGCGTTCTGAACAAGAGGCAGGAAGTTTAAATTTTTAGACTCATCCTGTGTTCCGTATATCTGGTCATTTATGGATTCAACATCTTTTACTACATGTTGATAAACGTCGACTCTCATGTTAATATCCACCTTAAGAGGATCCTTGGTGGCCACATCTAACCTTGCGCAAGCCACAGAGAAAAAAAACAACAAAACAAAACCTACCTTACTTTTCATTTTCCCCTCCCAGTAAATTGTGGAAATTTATATTTATATTCCTCTTTCCGCCCGTGCGGGAATTGAAATTTACATTCATCCGTAAATCGGAATCAACCTTTTCGATACTGACTTCAGCTTCATTATAGGTATAGTTACTCAGACTGTCAATCAAAGTGTGGTAAGATTTCTCGGTCAGATATTTTTTAAGGAAATCAAAAGAAGCTTCTTTCTTCAAATCAAGCCTTCCTTCCTGGTTATTGAAAAACTCCAATGCTGCGGTAGAAATCTCACCTTCTTTTAAGCATAATTTAAGCCTGCCTCTGAATTGTCCCTTTAAATCTATATCCTCCTGCCGTCCGGCTATGCGTATCAGGTTCTCGAAAGAAAACCCCTCTATAAACAAATCAAGACACGGGGGAGTGCACCCGAAGCAAAACACACCCCTAAGATAAGCTTGCGGTCCCAAAATCTTATTACTGCTCCTCTCAATAATCAGCTTATCCTGCTCAACCTTAAACAAAAGCGCGACATCTTCGAACTCCTCCTCCTTTAGCCGTAACAAATCAAAGT
>WJKZ01000252.1 GCA_014728785.1 Candidatus Omnitrophota bacterium | reverse complement strand
TCAAAGAAACTCTGTGGCTGAAATGTCTTCTTCCTTCACTGTTATGGATTTTATCTATAAGCTCCGACCCCCTGCTGTTAAAATCGCTCAAAACCAGCTTTCCTCCCTTTTTGACAACTCTCAATAGTTCATCGAACAGAGGATTGTAATCTTTGAAATGATGAGCTGTGTTTACACAAAATACCGTATTGAAGCTTTCATCCTTAAAGCACAGCCTCAGAGCGTCGGCGGTTATAAAAATTATGCGGTCCTCCAGCCCGCAATATTTTAAATTAAGTAAAGCTAAAGCCTGTTCCTCAAACGAACTGTCTATGCTTACTAAATTAATTTTTTTTCTGGCTAAAGCCAAAGTAAAGTATCCTTTGCCGGTACCGATTTCAAGTACCTCTTCTTTAAAAGGGTGAGCTTTTTTTACAACAAAATCCCTTTGCTTCTCGGTATCGTAGCCAAACTTTTTATACCGCTCTAACCTTTGAATATATCTTTTATGATTATCAGCTATCTCTTTATTTTTCATTTTCAAAATCTGCTGAAAAATTATCTCATGCCGAATTTTGAATCCACAGACGGTCCGTCGGTTTCTTTAAAATTACCCTGCCTGTAGTTCCCGATTACTTCTTCCACAGAACCCGCTACCCCGATAATAACATTGATATCTGCGGCCTTAAGAGCCCTGTAGGCGTTGGGACCGACATTACCGGTAAGCACAGCCTTGGCACCCTTATCTATTGCCAGCTGAGCTGATTGAATCCCTGCACCCCCCATTGACTCTCTGTTGGGATTGGGGATTGCCTCGAAATCTCCGGTCTCACTGTCGGCGATGATAAAGAAATTACATCTCCCGAAACGGGGATCGACCTCTGCACTCAAATTATCGTTTTGTGATGTTATGCATATCTTCATAATTGGCTCCTCCTCTATTTTTAAGCATAAATGCCGCTAATATTGCCCCGGTTGTAAGGCAAATTGCCGTAAAATATATCATGTATCATTTATTCTTCTGGTCCTTGTCTTCGGGATGATCACACTCACTCTTCTCAATACCGTAACCTCTACCTGCTCCGGGCCGGCATAGGCCTTCACTGCCTTTGAGATTCCCCCGGCTTATATCCTCTATTACCTTATCAACTTTACCGGTTACGCCCAGAACCGTATCGATGCCTAAATCCTGGAAAAAACTTTTCGCCCGCATCCCCATGCCGCCGGCAATTATGCAATTTACCCCTTTAGAGTGGAGAAACTGAGGTATATAACCGGGATGATGGCCGGGATTACCTATAACTTCCTTGTTTAATACCTTGCCTCCCTCTACCTCCAGCAAAGTAAAGGAAGGACATCTGCCGAAATGTTCAGACACAAAGTCTGAATCGGTCGATATGGCAAATTTCATAACCACCTCCTGTTAAATTCCTTAATTTTAGGAAAAAATATGAAAATTAACTGTCAAATTATTTTTTTCCGGCATTCATTGCATAAGCCGTAAAACTGAATAATGTGGTTTTTTATTTCGAATTTATATTTTTTCGACAGCCCTTTTTCGGTCTTTTTCAAAAGTTCAATCTCATCCTCTATAAAATCAGTATAATCAATAATGCGGTTACAATTCGTGCATACTAAATGGTGGTGGTGTTTTTCTTTCTCGATGCCCTGGCTGAATTCATAACGGGCCCTCCTGTCTCCAAAGTCAAGCTTGCAGACCATTCCTGTCTCTACCAAAACCTCCAGAGTTCTGTATACAGTGGTCAAACCTATATTAGGAGAAATATTATGAATTTTCAGGAATATGTCCTCGGCACTCAGGTGTTTTTTTGAATTACTCAGTAAATCTATTATGGCAGTCCGTGCCGGGGTGACTTTATAGCCGCTTTTTTTTAGTTCTTCCCGGGCAAAATACCTGCTTCTCTTTCTCATAAACGCTCCTTCTGATTATTGAAAATGATTTTCATTTACAATTATAACCTTTAAGCCAGTTCTCTGTCAAGAAATGTTTTGATTTTTCAAAAATTTATTCTAAAAAAGCAAACCGATATTGCCGTAAAGTGCCTCAGCTGTTATACTGACTTTAGCTTTAAGAAAATTATTATCGGAGACTCGCATGCTGTGGCAAAAAACACTGGGAATTCTCCTTATTCTGGGAGGAAGAAAAATATTCTGGCTCTTTGTGGGTGTTTTCGGTTTTCTATCCGGTTTTGAACTCGCTTCCTATCTTTTCTCTCATTCCAGCATCTGGCTCGCATTTTCCGTCTCTCTGGCTGCGGGTGCCATAGGAGTGTTTTTGGCTATATTCTTCCAAAAGATAGCTGTGGTTACCGGCGGATTTCTCGGCGGCGGTTACCTTTCCTTAATGGCATCTCAGCAGTTTATGCACTTTCATCAGGCTCCTCTTCTTATATTCTTTCTGGGAGGCTTAATAGGGGCGCTTTTAATACTGTCTGTTTTTGACTGGGCTTTGATAATCATTTCCTCATTAGCCGGAAGCCTTCTTCTCAGCCAAAATCAGATTTTTTCCCGGGAAGTCAATAATCTTATATTCCTTTTTTCGGCCCTGGCAGGAATAATAGTTCAATCCTGCTGCCTTCCCCGCGCCCGAATGAAGCAAAAAAATGAAAAAATCTGATACCAACCGAAAAGATAAACCCTGCCCTGCACTCAATCTAAAAGAGATTCTACCTCATCCAGCTTAATCTTACGGGCGCCTTTTTCCTCCATTTCTCTTAAGGCTTCTTCGGAATCACCGGGGTTGGTGTTTACCCCCCGGACAGCATCCATTAAAATATTGGTAGCATAACCTTTGTCTAAGGAATCCAGAGCTGAATACTTCACACAAAAATCGGTAGCCAGACCGGCGATGAACAGCTCTCCTACCTTTAAGTCTTTTAATATATCATCAAATGCCCTGCCGTCTTTATCCTCTCCCTGAAAGACGGTATAACCGTCTTCTTCCGGAATGGTCCCTTTGGAGATAATGATTCCCTTGTCACTCAATTTAAGACGGGGATGAAATCGGGCTCCTTCTGTGTTTTGAACACAATGGGGCGGCCAGTTTCCACCGGAATCCCGGAAATGCCCGGAATTCCGGGGATGCCAGTCCCGGGAAGCAAAAACAGGCAGCTCCTTAGCCGAGAACAAATTTATATAGCGATTAATGACCGGAATTATTTCTCCCGCTCCCGGTACAGCCAGAGCTCCTCCTTCGCAGAAATCATTCTGTACGTCTACAATAATCAGTGCTTTTTTACCGTTCATTTTTCTCTTCGTCTCAGTCCGGGTATAATTTTATTAAAGATAATTTGTTTTTATGCTTATCAACTTTCCTCTATCTTGATTGCGTCAACCGGGCAACCTTCCGCTGCTTGTCTACAGC
>WJKZ01000251.1 GCA_014728785.1 Candidatus Omnitrophota bacterium | reverse complement strand
TTATATATTGGTTGGGTATCTGCTGCTCGGGAAGAAGGATATTGAGTCCCACAGAAATTCCTTTTGCATCATAAGCACCTTTGTTGGCTGCCTCCATCACCCCGCTGCCTGCACCGGTAATTATACTGTAACCTTTTTTAGAAAGCAGGTATGCAGACTCATAGGCCAACTTATAATATGGATGTTTCCTGGGAGTGCAGCGCGAACCGAAAAAAGATACCCCTTTTTTTATCTGAGAAAGCTCCTCAAACCCGTCTACAAATTCACTCATTATGCGAAAAATTCTCCAGGTATCGGTACGGACAAAGTCCTCTTTTATGGTGCTTTTGTTCCGCCTGGGAAAATGAGTGGTTCTTCTGTAAGGTTTCTTGCCCATCTATATCACTAACTTTTCTGCAAATTCTGCCACTAAAGGAATCCCTTTAGCTTTGCCGGTCAAAGAAAGAAAAATCCCGTAAACCGATACCAATGTAAGCAGAAGCTGACAAAATGCAAAAGCGACTCCGATTACGGGAACAAACATAAAAGCAAAACAGATGATATTACCTACAAATATAATTATACCCTGGCGGGCATGCATCAGGGCAAAACGGTTTTCTTTCTTAAATATAAAGGTAAAAATCCATAAAAAAAGCACGTAGGACAGGGCCGCAAAAGGAGCACCCTCTTTTACCTCGTAATCCGCCAATTCGGGCATATCTTTCTTTTCATTTGCTTCCTGCATAGCCACCTCCTCTTACAGTATATTATCACTGTAATCAAATATCCTTCAAAACTCTTCTTATTATACGAAAATTAGGGTAAAAGTAAACCCTAAAAAGTTCGGAGTTCTCCTCACTTTGATTACGACGATTATGGAGAGATTGCAGAGATTATAAAGATGATTACGGAGATTAGATAGGGATTACAGCGATTAGGTATAGATTACGGTAATGGGATATGAAGATTGGGCATAAAAAAACCCCACACCTAAGTGGTGTGGGGTTTTTATTTCAAAGTCTTTGCTTGCTTAGAACTCTACGTTTAAGCTTGACCTTAGAGAATAGGCAGTGCTGTCGTTTGAATCTGCGAAGAAGTCACCCGGAATAAACACCGCGCCGGTCAGCTTAATCTGGACATCTTCGGTGTAATCATAGATTGCGTACAAATCTATTTCATCACCGATATCTGTCTTGTCTCTATCAACCGCATAGGTGTTATTGGCAATCGGGCTTCCCGAAGGACCTGAAAAGGTTCCGGCTGAAGTTGTAACATTTTCATCCAGTATTGCATGAGTGTAAAGCATACCCAAGGTGATGTCTTCTCTGGGCATAAAGGAACCGGTCAGGGTGTAGTAATGAGCATTGCTGTTTGCCATTAAAATGTTAATTATCTCTGCGGGTGTCTGGTCCTCAAATACAGGATCCCAGGCTTCCCAGTCGCCGTCGGTTGGGTCATCATCACCGCTTAAGTAGGTGTATTTAAAGCCTACTTTTGTGTCGTAGTCATTTAAGAATCTGTACTCGGCTATGAACTGAGCCGCCCAGGCGTCTCTATCATAAGTTGCTGCACTAACTGATGCACTGGAAAGATAATCGCCAAACTGATGAGCACCTTCTAAGCCTAAAGTCAAGTTGTCGTTTACATCCATCTGGGCTCTACCACCGACTGTTAAGGTGTAATCTTCATTTTCAGGGACCTGAAGAGTACCGCGTGTCCGGCCGTCTGTCCAGAAGATATAACCTTCGGTAATACCGTTGTAGGATGCCCACTCGTAAGCTACATTTGCCCCAACGAGTGTCTGGTCGTCTATCTCATTAGTGTTATTCTCCATAACCTTTGCGTAGATAATATCGATAGTGTAAGGAACATAATCAAGAATTGCCCGTACGGCATCGAATGATTTCACAAGAGAAAGGTCAGCAAAAGGAGCAACCCCTAACTGGGCTGTCTTTGCGCTAATCCTGTTTGTGTTGGGGTCGCCTACAATCAGGCCGTTACCATAATAGAGGTTCTGACGCCCGACTATAAGAGTCAGAGGGTCGTAGAGAAAACCATTCAGCTGAACATAAGCCAGGTCTAACTCAATCTGCCTGTCATCCTGATAGGAATCGTTTTCATCTCCACCCCAGATTCTCTCATTTATCAGGCGAACCACAGCCTGTACACCTTCTGTTAGGTCGGCATCGATTCTTACCCGAACTTGAGAAAACAGGAAATCCTCTGCATCAAGAGTGCTTCCTTCTTCTGAACCTAAAGATAAGTCTCTGGTTAAACCGGTAGCCTTTACATCGCCGCTGACCCTTATATTGTCAACAGCTGCGAAAGCGCCTCCAGCCACAAACAGAGACATTGCAGCTATTAATAAGAGCTTTTTGCTCATTTAAATCCTCCTTTCTTTAATTTCATTTATCTTTGCAAGGTTCTTAATCCTTGTTATTGACCATCTATAGTTATATCATCCTTTGTATCTGGCGACTCTCGGCTTCCGGTTATTTCCTCACCTCCTTTCTTGCCAAGATTAAAAGCGCCGCGGATGGTATAACCTTAAAATTACATAAAAACACTTGTCAAAGAACCTTAAGAGATTTTTACCAGATTATATATATATTGTCAAGAAGTTTATAAAAATAATTTCAAAATGAATTTTAGCCCATTTTTGCTCTATTTTATTTGAAAAATACGTCTATCCGCTCGGCCTCCCCCCTCCGTACCAGCTCACTCCAGGGCGATTTAAGGTAAGGGGTGAAAAATACCTTCTTTTCACCCCCAACAATCAGTTCAATTTTCTCAATTTTGCAGTTTTTCTTGAAAGTATCTACTCTTGTTGGGGCATGATACACCACCAGCGTCTTTGAAAAAAGCTTAAAAGCAAAGGTATTTTTAGGCAGACTCACAATCTTTCCCCCAAGAGAAATTTTCTGAGCTCTTCCGGTAAAAAACTCTTTTTTAAGTAAGGGTGAGAAGCTAAGGAGCAGCTTATTATGCCGGTCCCGGTAAAAGGGTTTTGTACCCAGACAAATCATTATCCAGATATTGAGCATTTCAGCGGTTGCTCCGCTTAGCCGGGCGACGAACCCCTTGCCCCACAAGGACTTATCCGGATAAATACTGCTTACTATAAAAGATGAGTTTTCAAGAGGGCTTCTCCCGTACTGGCGGGGATTCATAAAACACACCCCGCAATTCTTAAATTCATTGAAAAATTCCTCAACCAGCCCTCTTTTTAAG
>WJKZ01000250.1 GCA_014728785.1 Candidatus Omnitrophota bacterium | reverse complement strand
GTTCGGCAATCTCTAAACCTGCTGTTTCTCTTTTTTATATATGTCAACAAGCCAATTCTACCGCTGCTCCTAATTCTGAGCAAGAAAAAATAAGACGCCAGACTGCAGATTTCAAGCCTCAAGCTGCAAGCTACCCTTCGGGAAAAGGGAACAGCTGTTAATGCTCAGTAATTAGGTAACTCTTTTGATAAAAGCAGGTGCCGCCTGCCGGCGAGTCGGGATTTTCTTTTTGTCCCTAAAGTCCTTTAGCCCGCCATAAGTTATGGAACTTACAAGAGGCTAAAAAGAATATACATACAAACAAAAACAACATAATCACACTAAAGCCGGGAGAAAAATAAGTCGCCTCATCCCCGAAGGAAAAACGGATAATTGCATTCGCATAAGATAAGGGCGATAAAGGTGCAACCCACTTAGCCCAAGGTGGCATCTGGTTGATTGGCAGGAATATCCCGCTCACAAACAATAAAGGAAGACGTACCAGGTTGGATAGAAGCATGATATTGGAAGGAGTACTTGCGGGAGGTGCGGCTAAAAGCACTCCCAACGAAGCAAAGGTTAAAGCCGAAAGCATTATTCCGAAGATCAACAAAGGAATATTTACTATGGAAACGTCTGTAAGGAGAAACCCCAAAAGAATAGGAACTATCGAAAGAAAACTTCCGAAGACGAAACCGCTAATTACATCTCCCGCCAATATTGTTCGAAGGGATAAAGGCGCAGATACCAGACGTTCATAGGTTTTTGCCCTTCTCTCCCAAGGGGTTACTAACGGCCCTACAGCACTTGCCGTAAACCATAAAGCCATAGCAACCATACCCGGCACAATACTTTCAACTGAAACCGGACGTCCCATCTTGAAAGCCAGAAAGAAAAATACAGGAAACAAAACTCCAAAAATCAATACCGGCGGCTTGAGATAATATAAAAGTGCGTTTTTTTTAAGAATTAAAAGTGCACCCCGCAATTGCCTTTGTCTGGTTTGTACAATTTCTTTCTCTGTGGTCATTAAACTTTCTCTCTGTTTTCTTTTCCGGTAAAGTGAAGAAACACCTCATCAAGAGTTGGCTTGCAGGTACAAAGATGTTTAATCTCTAATCCTTTCTCATCGGCTAACCGAACTACCTCAACTGCTACCCTCCCGGGTGTATTAGTATATAGTTTAAAGTTGAGTTCATTCGCCTCAATCCCTAAAACATTGGGTAGTGATTCCAAGTCTACACAGTCAGCCGGCTTAGCAGCGAAGTATACTTCAACATATTGGTGAGAACTTATAGTCAATCTTAAACTTTCCGGATTGTCTATGGCGGCTATTTTGCCTTTATGGATTATTGCTACCCTTCCACACATCTGGCTTGCCTCGGTCATATTATGAGTGGTCAAAAAGATAGTTTGGCCTTTATGGTTTAAATCGGTAATTATTTGATGAATCAATCTTGTGCTCTTTACGTCCAGCCCCGAGGTCGGTTCATCAAGAAAGAGTATATCCGGCTTGGTCACTAATGCCGCCGCCAGCATAAGCCTCTGCCTGAATCCTTTAGAGAGTTCACATGCTTTCTGCCTTTTCCTGTCTTTAAGCCCGATTGTATCAAGAAGATTATCAGCTTCCCGGTGGAGCTTGAATTTGTCGATTCCATACAGCTGCCCCATAAGCATAACATTCTGCCATACAGTCAGATCTAAATATACATTGGCTTGTTCAGGAACAACGGCAATATGAGCTCTTGAGAGAAGAGGTTCTTTTATGATATCATGGTTTTCTATCTCAACTGTCCCTCCGCTGGGAGTAATCACCCCCGTAAGCATCCTGACAGTGGTAGTCTTACCGGCCCCGTTAGGGCCTAAAAACCCAAAAATTTCGCCTTTGTAAACTTCAAAATTCAATCGGTCGACTACCGTAAGACGGCCAAAATTACGGCTTAAGTTTTTAACCTGGATAACGGCTTCCATATTCTTATACTGTAAATGGAAAAAGCGACCTCCTCTACTTTTTTAAAATCTCTTTCTGACGGTTAAAGTCATAATTTGACCTTGCGGCCTGTCTTTTGCGCCGAATTCCCACTCACTTCTGAAAGAAACCGAGGTAGAAAACTCCGGTATAAATACGTTTATCTCAGGTCCGGCCGCAAAAACCCGGTCGTGATCTCCGGGGAAGGCAACTGCCGAGCCTTTATCATCGGTAACCTGCCACTGGCAATAACCGGCAGCTCCTACATCCCATATCCATTTACCGGAAATAGTCTTTGAAAGCCCCCACTCAAAATGGAAATCATTGCCCGGTTTTACATCGGCGCTGTCTTTTTCCGTGTGCATTTCAAAACGCGATAATACCGAAGCCGCCCAGCTCCTTTTTTTATCAAAATAATACGTACCGCCTAAGGTAAACATTCCCGCCCACCTGTCTTTTCCGGGCGAAGCCGGTTTGTTAACGTTGAACTTACCTACCGGAACATATCCCCCCAGACCAAAACAGGCATCAAAACGGGGCTTATGCCAGGAAAGTATCAAGGGCTCTATTATGATATCTCCTAAACCAGAGCTGCTGTCATTTATACCCGCGGCACCGTTTCTTACCTTTTGATATACATAAGGGATAATTATATCCATACCGTAATCGGCCCCGAAAATTTTCTTTTTAGTTATCCAGATAAATCTGTTAACCTGAGCATGAACAACCAATTTGTAATCTATGTCGGCAGTATTTCCGCTTATATCCTTGTAATCATCAGCATAATAATAATTATAATATATAAGATAATAGAAACCGGGAGGAGGAGTAGTTGCGGCTTTGAGGCCTTCGGAGCCGTTAGTGTAATGACAGAATTCGGCAGCCAGTATACTTGGGGCAAAAAGTAGGATTAAAGTTGATAATAGAAAAAATTTTTTCATCACACCTCCTTAAACTTTTGAAACTACCTGTATCACTTATATATCCTTAATATAATCATTTTAACAGTAAAATCCTGTTTTTCAGGATTAATTTTAAAAAATACTTCCTGAACCGGAGGTAATTAAACAGCGGGTTGGTCTGCTAATAGATTTTTATTTACCCGAGAGGCGGTTGTAAAGCCAGGCAAATACGGCTCCGCCAATGAGTCCGTCAAAGAAACCCCAAACAAGGCCAATGAAGCTGCCTTTAGGAGTGACGTTGTATCCCCGGTAAGCCAGGCCAATAATAGTAGGCTCAACCATCATACCCTCAAACCTTATAACCCACCAGGTAAAAATAAAAATCCCTAATCCCCAAATAATTCCGCAAGCAAGAGCAAATGCTTTAACGTTAAGTTTCATATCTCCCTCCTTTTCCTGTTATTTCTCTGGTTTTTCCATTTCTTTGCGGATAAAGATTCACCAAAGAATCATTCTCTGTTTTTTATTTAGCTGTGTAGCCGCCGTCTATAACCAGTTCACTTCCGGTTATAAATTTTGATTCGCTTGATGCAAGATACAAGACACCGTAAGCAATATCTTCCGGCTCACCGACATGACCTACAGGATGCATACTATTCAGCGTTTCTCTAAATTTTTCA
The DNA here is from genome assembly GCA_014728785.1 of Candidatus Omnitrophota bacterium. GTDB lineage: Bacteria > Omnitrophota > Gorgyraeia > Duberdicusellales > 4484-171 > WJKZ01. The sequence goes on along the minus strand of WJKZ01000250.1, from coordinate 3,553 downwards.
ATCCCTCCTTCCGACTCCTTTGCCATATTTTCCACTAAAGGGGTCCATATGAAACCAGGATGTATTGAATTTACCCTTATGTTTTTAGAAGCATATAAAAGAGCATCGGTTTTTGTCATAAGCCTTACGGCTCCTTTTGAGGCATGGTAAGGAGGTATGTCCGGAGCACCGATTATTCCATAAATAGATGAAAGATTAATTATGCTTCCTTCCCCGGCAGACTCCATATAACTGATGGCCTGTTTGGTGCAAAGAAATACCCCTTTAACGTTTATCGCCATAACCTTATCCCATTCTTCCTCACTCAACTGATGCGTGGGTTTATTTGCCCCACTGATTCCTGCATTATTAACAAGGACATTTATTGCCCCGAATTTATCGTTAACCTCCCTAAATACTTGAGATACATTTTCAACGTCAGCTACGTCTAAATGCCAATAATCTGCCTCACCCCCTGAATCTTTAATTTCTTTAGCGAGATTGTTTCCTTCTTCGTCCAAAACATCGGTAATTGCTACTTTTGCGCCTTCTTCGGCAAGAACACGAGCGGTTCCCTTGCCGATGCCGCGTGAGGAACCTGTAATTATTACCACTTTTTCTTTCAGCCGTGCCATAGTTACCTCCTTTCAGAATCCGTCTTTTATCTTATATACCAAGTAATATTATAAAATTCACACGATTCTATGTAAGTACCTGTTTCACACTCTTTTTGACTTTTTTCTACGTGAAGCTGGGAAGCAGGACAGAAGGAAAGATGCAAAATGTAGAGGTAGATTCTCTGTTTACCTCTAAAAAACAAAACCCGTCCCTTTCCGGACGGGTTTTTATATTCCTCTCAGAAAATATTTTTTAAAATTATTGATTGATTCTATTCTGATGTTGCTCTGTCTGGCCCTGACCTTTATCACCGCGATGTCTATTACAATTCTTATCACCACCGGCAAAAGCAATGCCGGCCACTGAGAAAATAACAGCCGCAGCTGCAAGCGAAATAAGCAATTTTCTCATATACACCTCCTTTGTGAGGTTTATTATACCATGAAAAAGTTTTACGCAATATGTTCTTCTTTACAGAAGATTTAAAGTGAAATTAAAACCCCTGTAAGTCAAGGTGCTTATCTATTTTAATTTAAGTGGTTTAAAACAAATGAACCAGTCAAGGCATTTCACGCCTTCTTTGTCTGCGCCTTCAACACGTTCTTTTGCAGTTCCGCAGCTTCCCGGTGGCGGGACAATCACATCATCGCCCGGTTTCCAATCGGCCGGAGTAGCAACATTATGCTTGTCTGCTGTCTGCATTGCTATCAACATACGCTTGATTTCCTCAAAATTCCTGCCAGTCGTTAAGGGGGTATACACTTGTTCTTTTTCTGGCGGTTTTCACAGAAGCTTATCGTATATCAGATGAAGCCTCATCTTCCAAAGGCCTTTGTTATTTAATTCCTGTACATTACGATAATAGGTATTGAGCCAAGTGCTGGTTGAGATAAACAGTTCTACATTCTCGTCAATCTTTTCCCCACCGGCAAGAGCAGCAATATCTTCGACCATAAAGGCAAAAGTATCGTTGCTGTTTGCTCTACTGCTATCTTTTCCCTCGTAGGTACAGGATAAATTGCTAAGCCTCAAGCGCAGACCGCTGCTGGTAAAAATGTCGAGAACGCGGTTAAACTTCAGGTCTTTTATCTCACCCTTCTTCTTACTTTGTGCCACCAAAGTCCACGTACCGGCGGTTTGTTTTGCAGCAAAAATATCAGAAAGCTTGCTGAAAACATCCTGTGGGCTCGCCTCTTTTGTGCGTCCGTAAATAAAATAAGGTAATTGGGCCAAACATATATAGACAATATCATTTACAGCCAAATCGTAAGTTTTTCCGTCTTCACCGACAAAAGACATGCCGTCTTCCCGAAGACTAACTTTGCGTATACCGCGGATAAAGGGGTATGCGGGCATATCTTTTTGGGAAACCGCGATAGCCGGTATCCCTATTGACTGGATTAACCTGACAGACTCAAGCGCCTCCTCTTTTGTAATCTTTTGCAAAATTATACCGTCTTTCTTTCTTAAATTACGCTCGGCATTATAGGCAAGTTTCATTCCGATATTCTTTCCATCTTTCATCCCGGCTGAACGCAAAACTTTCATAATCCTGTCACTATTCCACAAGGTCTCGTCAAAAAGCTGGGCTACAACACAAAATTGACCCTCTTGCTGGGCCGACTCGAGGATGACAGCGTGCAAGGCCTGGCTAAGCCTGGCCATTTCTTTTTGCGTTTCCTCAATCAGATTTTTATCGGATATCTCCTCGGCCCGCTCTATGCCCTTTAGGAGGTACGAGAAGCCTTCGACTGCATCTTTGAACTTTCGGCTATAGAGAAGTCCTACCCGGCACAACGCAGCCGCACTGAACTGGTGATCACTATACTGGGCTATCAAACGCAGATAAGCCTGAAGCGCAAGTAAATCCTTGCCTCCTGCGTTCAGCAGGTCGGCTATTTTCTGTTGATACACTGGCTTAAGTGCTCCGGGTATAGATTGGCTTTCAAATAAAGTATACGCCTCGATAGCGCGCTCGTTATCACCCTCATCAAGAAAGCGGCCGATTTCTTCTTCGAATTCCCGCAGGCCTTTGGCTTTTTCTTTTTTTATCTCAACTGCCTTATGGATAATCTCATCAAATTCTTTCTGCTCCTCTTCTTCCTCCAACTCCTGCGACATGAGTAGTGTATCAGACTTAAGCAGTGTGCCTCTGATAATTAATCCTGCTAAGATGCCGAATAAGAATCCTCCTATATGCGCACCATAGGCAACGCTGGTTACCTGTAAATCGCCAGAAGAAAAAGCCGCATAAAGCAACTGAAATAAAGCCCACACACCCAGGAAAACATAGGCATTTATTTTTATCTTGATCGGTCTACAATATATAAAGAAAATGTTGCTTATTTTTGCCCTGGGAAAAAGTAAAAAGTAGGCGCCCATGATTGCGCTAATCGATCCGCTGGCTCCTATGCAAGGAATTGTACGCATGGCTCCTGAAGAAAAAAGGATATGGGCTAAATTGGCAAATATCCCGCCTGATAGGTAAAAAAAGATAAAATATATACTGCCAAACTTATCTTCGATATTGTCGCCGAATAACCACAAAAACCACATATTCCCTAATAGATGAATGAAATTTACGTGCAAAAACATACTGGTGATAAGCGCTACCGGTGAAAGCTGAGCCGGGATAAAGCCGAAACGGGAAACAATCTCTTCAAAATCAGGACGGAAATTGAGAAGAAAAAACACTACAATATTAATAGCGATAAAAATATAGGTGAGATAAGGTACGCGTTGTTTGGGGTTTTCGTCGAAATAAGGAAAAAACATATTTGTGCCGGTTTTAATTATCTTACCCAAATAGTGAGCAGAAAGCAACAAAAAAGACAGAATCTACGAATACAAATCGCACCTATTTAGAATTTCTCAATCATCAATTATTCTTCACTAATTTCCCTTATCCTTCTTCCTTTTTTTGTCTACCCTCTACCCCTAATAAATAGGTATCTGT
>WJKZ01000249.1 GCA_014728785.1 Candidatus Omnitrophota bacterium | reverse complement strand
GGAGTCTGATTGAAGCAATAGAGATAGCCGAGAACAGCTCTTTGCTCAAAGAAACTCTGGGGATGCACATCTTCAACAATTTGATTATGGGGAAAAGGATTGAATGGGACGAATACAGAAAACAGGTACATGGGTACGAAATAGATACTTATCTGCCAACCCTGTAGAAGATAAACATGCCTAAGTCATCTTACAAAGACTACATAGAGACTCTCACTAAAATAAGCACTGCTATTACCAGCGATCTCTATCTCGGCGATGTGCTCAAGCTCATAGTTACTCTTACCGCAAATGTAATGAAAGCTAAAATCTGTTCTCTCTGGCTGCTTGAAGAAAAAACAAAGGAGCTGAGAATCAGAGCTACTCAGGCAATGAGCGAAGAATACCTTAAAGACAGGACAATAAAACTAGGTGAAGGGATAGTGGGGCTTGCGGCCAAAGATAAAAAACCCGTAGTTATCTCTAATGTTTTAGAGGATTCCCGCTACAAGGAGAAAAAACTGGCCAAAAAAGAAAATCTCGTTTCTATGCTCAGTGTTCCCATGCTGGTTAAAAAGAAAGCAATTGGTGTAATAAATTGTTATACTACCTCTCATTATGATTTTACCAAGAGCGACGTTAACCTGCTCAGTGCGGTAGCTAACCAGGCAGCAGTCGCAATTGAAAATACAGAACTCATGGTGAAAACAAAGATAATACAGGAGGAGCTTGAGACCCGCAAAAAAGTAGAAAGAGCAAAAGGGGTTTTAATGCGTCAGCAGGGCCTCGATGAAGAAGAGGCCTATAACCTTATCCGTAAAGCCAGTATGGATAAACGCGTTCCGATGAAAAGCATAGCCGAAGCCATAATTATAGCGCATGAGATAAAAAGAACTTGACATGTAATTATTTTTGTGTTACATATAGATTGATACTTAACAAAGAAGTTTAAGGCAATGAAGCCCCCGGATAACGGGGGATTTTTTATTTTCAGGAAACGGAAGCGGCAGCGAAGCCCTTTTTAAGCAAAGGTCAGCTTAAAAAGGGCTTTTTTTATTTTAGAGAGGAGATATGGATTTTAATGAGTTGTTAACCAGGCTTGAGCCGAAACTCAAAAGTATAACCAGAAGGTTGGACTATAGGTTCAGGACTTTTGGTCAGGAGGATCTTTTTCAGGAGGCCCTCATCCATCTATGGGAGAAAAACAGAGATGAAGAACTTTGCGGAAAAACAGAAAGCTTTATATTACAGGGATGTTGTTTTTATTTAAAAAATTATATAAGAAAAAGCAACAAAAGTATAGATAAAATGTCTGTGTTCGGCGAAAGCTTCGATTATCCCGGGGGTAAGGCGATCGGAGGGCATCCCGCCGCAAACAATGAAAGTTTCGTTAACTCTCTGGACAATGTTTCTTTAAGAGACAGTATTTTTAAGATTTTAGGCAAGCGGGAAAGGAAGGTTGCCGTTTATATAATGAAAGGTTTAAGTTCAAGAGAGATAGGCTCAATACTTAATATTTCACATGTTATGGTTCTTAAAATCAAAAAAAATATACGCAGCAAGTGTCATGGTTTAGCCGGAGAAAGGCAATAGACAATAAAAAGGTTACCAGGACGGGTACTTTTTTACTTGTAAAGGCGTAGAAGATAAACTCAGGGTTTTTGAGTTTTTTACAAAGATGTTCTCAAAAAGGTGGGGAACATCTTTTTTTATTTTGACGAAGGCGTCTTAAGAATTTAAGACGCCCTTTTTATTTAAGGAGGAATCATGAAAAAGATAGAGTGTATAGTCCGTAATGATAAGCTTAACAGATTAACGGAAAGGCTGAGGCTCGCCGGAATAGGAGGAATGACGGTTACCGAGGTGAAAGGTTTCGGCCGCCAGACAACAAGGCCGCAAGCCTATCTATTTTTACCCAAAACCAAGATTGAGATTTATGCCAGAGACAGCCAGGTTAATGAAAATAGTAACTGTAATAGTAAACTGCTGCAATGAAAAAAGCATAGGTAGCGGAAAAATTGCCGTTCTTCCCAGGGATGATTGCGTACGTATAAGCACAAAGGAGCAGAGTGAAGCAGCTATATTGTAAAAAAGGAGGTAAGAAGATGGAGAAATCATATTTTTACGGCAGGTGCTTCTTACAATGCTTGGTAGTTCTTGTGTTTTTTCATGTTTTGCCGCCCGTTTATGCACAAGGTCTTCTGGATAAACTGGGTGTTGAGATCGAATTTTCGACAACTTTAGACTTCTATTCGGATTATGTATGGCGTGGATTTCTCCTTGACAGGGATCCGGTTTTTCAGTCCGGTCTGACTATGAGTGCCTACGGGTTCAGTTATACTTTCTGGAGCAGCTGGGATGCATCCAATAATCAGGGAGCGCAATCCGATGAGATTGATTATGTTTTCGATTATACAAAGCACCTCAATGACCTGGTGAGTATATCTTTAGGCCACACTTATTATGATTTTCCCAAAGCTAATTCCTACAGTAAAGAATTTTATCTGGGATTAGGTTTAAGGAAAATCCCCGGTATTGATGTGCCTGTTGAAACTAATCTCACCTATTACAGGGATTACGGCGACCAGAATAACGGAGGAGGCCTCGGCCATTATTTTTCTTTCGATTCTTCTTACAGTCATCCGATACTTTCCGATTCCGATATAAATCTGGATTTAGGTCTGCATCTGGGTTATAACAGAAAGCTTTTTATAAGTGGGGATGAAGGAATAGACCTGGGTTTGAGTTGTGCGCTGACCGTACCCTTAACCACAACACTCTCTGTTTCGCCGAGCATAAATTATTCCGTTCCTTTTTCAGACCTTGAAAGCGAGACGGACGGAGATCAGAAAAGCAGGTTTTATACGGGGGTAAGCTTTGCGTATTCGTTTTAGGTTTTTGGGAGGAGTATGTTTGAATTAAGTTTTCTTAACAGCGTTAAACAAGGAGGTGAGTGATGTGCCTTTTATTTTTGCAAAGATTTAAGCTGAGTTACATTTTGCCGCTGGCTCTTATTTTATTCACGCCTTTTCTTGCCTTTGCCGATACTCAGACCGGGTACGCCAGTATTACAGGTCTTGATACCCTCTGGGTTCTGGTTGCGGCATTCCTGGTGTTTTTTATGCAGGCGGGTTTCGGGATGGTAGAGGCAGGTTTTATAAGAGCAAAAAATACCTGTAATATACTTACCAAGAATTTTCTGGATTTCTGTATGGCATCTCTGGGATTTTTTATTTTCGGCTATGCTATTATGTTCGGTACCGGTAACTCTCTCTTAGGCCTTAAAGGCTGGTTTATGGCAGGAGCTGAAAATCCCTCCGGTGTACCCCTGCATGCTTTCTGGCTTTTCCAGGCCGCTTTCTGCGGAGCAGCAGCTACGATTGTAGCAGGAGGGATGGCCGAAAGGATGAAATTTTCCGGCTACCTTATATATTCTTTTCTGATTTCTGCATTTGTTTATCCTATCGTAGGTCACTGGATCTGGGGAGGAGGCTGGCTTTCAGAATTAAATTTTGCCGATTTTGCCGGTTCTACCGTAGTCCACTCAGTAGGAGGTTTCGCAGCTCTTATCGGCACTATCATTTTAAGGCCCCGTATAGGCAAATATAGCCCGGACGGCTCAACTAATGCTATTGCCGGCCATAACATACCCTTAGCTTCATTGGGGGTGTTTATATTGTGGTTTGGCTGGTTCGGCTTTAATCCCGGCTCAACTCTGGCGGTAGGCGACGGGAGTCTCATCGCAAGGGTAGCGATAAATACTAATCTGGCGGCAGCTGCCGGGGGGATATCCGCGATGTTTGTTGTATGGAAAATGTTCGGTAAACCCGATCTTTCCATGGCTATGAACGGAGCATTAGCAGGGCTTGTGGCTATTACTGCGCCCTGTGCTTTTGTAGAGCCTTACTCGGCTATAATAATCGGTGCAATAGGAGGAGTACTTGTCGTTCTGGGAGTAGTGTTGCTGGATAAGCTAAAAGTAGATGACCCGGTAGGAGCAGTTCCGGTGCACGGCTTTAACGGCTTATGGGGCACTATTTCTATAGGCATATTCGGTCGTAAAGCCTTAGGGCTTGCTTATGAAGGGTTGATGTACGGAGGAGGCTTTAGGCAGTTGGGGATTCAGTTGCTGGGGGCATTATCTGTTATTTTCTTTGTGCTGATTGCTATGGGTTTTGTATTTAAACTGATTGAAAAAACAATAGGCTTAAGAGTTACCAGAGAAGAAGAACTCAAAGGACTCGATATCGGCGAACATGGTATGGAATCTTATTCGGGTTTTCAGATATTTACTACCGAATAATAAATAGCTCGTAGCTTGTTGTTCTTTGTTCTTGGTTTTAGATGATTACTCCGATATTATTTTAGTTTTACCATCAGCTATGAGTAATAACGAGAAAAGGTAAGAGATGCATCTAATTTTTGTGAAACAAAGCTGTTCGAAGAACCTGATCGAGGCCATCACTGTAATAGTTGGCGGGAGTGGTTTACGAGGAAATGATTTGTAGTGTTATCGGAATATAAACTACAGGAGGTAAGAGATGAAGTTAATAATTGCTATGATACAGCCGCATAAATTGCCCGATGTTAAAAAGGCTCTATACGATGCAGAGGTATATAAGATGACGGTTACCAATGCTTTAGGCTGCGGCCAGCAGAGAGGCTATACTGAGACTTACAGGGGTGTAATCCATGAGGTTAACCTTCTTAAAAAAGTGAGGCTTGAGATAGCGGTAAACGAAGATTTCGTAGAGCCGACCATTAATGCCATAATAAAAGGCGCCCGTACGGGTAATATCGGGGATGGGAAGATTTTTATTCTCGAGCTCGGTGAATGCATAAGGATAAGGACTGGCGATAAAGGTCCGGAGGCTATAGGTTGAGGAGAATCCTGAAAAATTAAAGATTTTACTAAAAATAAGTTACCGTTTGCCATCGCAATTTACTTGTAAGATAAGAAGCACATAGAAGTGCTTAAAAGTTGAGCATAAAGGACAGAGGTGTTCTAAAGTTTTAGAGCACCTCTTTTTTTCTGTTAAATGGATTGAATTAAGTAGTTCAAAAGGAGGTATAAAGTGGCAAAGAGAAGTAAGAGAAAGTTTTCAGCCGAAAAGGATACCCTGCGCTGGGATAATAATGTTACATCCGTGGATTTAAAAAGGATAAACGATTTAGTCAAAAAAAACAACATTAAAATGGTCGATGTAAAGTTTAATGATTTACCCGGACTCTGGCAGCATTTTTCTCTGCCTGTTTCTGAAATCACAGAAGACCTTGACCCTTCAAGAGGTATATGGACAGAAGGCGTTGGCTTTGACGGTTCTTCCATACGGGGTTTTCAAAAAATACAGGAATCCGATATGATTTTGATGCTTGACCCCTCGACCGCAAAAATTGACCCCGTATGTGAAGTACCTACTTTAAGCATAATATGCGATATATATGACCCTTTAACCAGGCAGCCCTACACAAAAGATCCCCGTTATGTAGCTAAAAAAGCTGCTGAATTTGTCAGAGAGGAGAAAATTGCCGATAGGAGCTACTGGGGCCCGGAGCTTGAGTTTTTTCTTTTTAATGATATCCGTTTTGACCAGACAGAAAATTGCGGTTATTATTTCATCGATTCCCGGGAGGGAAAGTGGAATTCAGGAAAAGAAGAGGCCCCAAATCTCGGCTATAAACCCAGATTTAAAGAAGGCTATTTTCCCGTTCCTCCCCATGATTCTCTCCAGGATATCCGCAGTTTAATAGTATTAAAATTGATGGAAGCGGGTATACCGGTAGAAGTCCACCATCATGAAGTTGCTACAGCCGGGCAATGCGAAATTGATATGCGTTACGGAAGCCTGGTTCAGACAGCCGATAACTGCCTGCTTTACAAATACATCATAAAGAATATGGCTCGCAAGTTCGGTATGACCGCAACTTTTATGCCCAAACCCTTGTTCAGCGATAACGGCAGCGGAATGCATACTCACCAATCTCTCTGGCGGGGGAATAAAAATCTTTTTTTTGACGAAAAAGGTTATGCGGGTTTAAGCCAGATTGCGAAATATTATATAGGAGGGCTCTTAAAGCATGCTCCGGCTGTTCTGGCATTTGCCGCACCTACTACTAATTCTTACAAAAGGTTAGTTCCCGGCTACGAGGCTCCCGTTAATCTTGTTTACTCAGCCAGGAACAGGAGTGCAGCAATAAGAATTCCCATGTATAGCAACAACCCCAAGGCTAAGAGGGTGGAATTCAGGCCGCCTGACCCTTCCAGCAATCCTTACCTTGCTTTTTCAGCAATGCTTATGGCAGGGATTGACGGGATAATTAATAAAATAGACCCGGGAAAAGCTCTTGATAAGAATATCTTTCAGCTAAGCGCAAGTGAAGCAAAAAAGATTCCCACGGTACCCTCTTCTCTGCTTGAATCTATTAATGCACTTGAAAGAGACCATGATTTTCTCCTGAGAGGCAATGTATTTACCAGAGATGTGATAGATACCTGGGTAGAATATAAAAAAGAGATAGAAATCGACGGTGTGAGGTTAAGGCCTCATCCTTACGAGTTCCATCTCTATTTCGATATTTAATTCCGCCGGGTTTGGGGCCTTGCATTTTAAAGGGGATTTGTAAGAAAATATGATTTTTGTAATAAAAAATGTTGAAATAGAAGGGGCCGGTACTTTTTCAGGTTTTTTCAAAGAAGCCGGTTTTACGGTAAAAGAAATTTCTGCCTTCAGAAACGAAAGATTTCCTTTGCCTCATGAGTGTGAAGGAGCCCTGTTTTTAGGCGGGCCCATGAATGTTTATGAGAACCAAAAATATACTTTCCTGAGAAAAGAAGAAAAGTTTATGAAATCTCTTCTATCACAAAATATTCCCCTGATAGGAATT
>WJKZ01000248.1 GCA_014728785.1 Candidatus Omnitrophota bacterium | reverse complement strand
TCCTTAAAGAGGATTTACATTTGCCCGGTCCTGATTTTGTGGACAGGATTTTTACAAATTCCGACAGGTCGAGCAATGTTTTGAGGAATTTAGAGTTGGTGTTAAGCCGCGGTAGGTTAAAAGATACAGGTTATGTTTCAATTTTGCCGGTTGACCAGGGCATAGAACATTCCGCCGGAGCGTCATTTGCTCCCAACCCAATGTATTTCGACCCTGAAAATATAGTAAAACTTGCGATTGAAGGGGGCTGTAATGCCGTAGCCTCAACGCTGGGGGTCTTGGGTATGGTTTCCCGCAAATACGCCCACAAGATACCTTTTATAGTAAAAATTAATCACAATGAGTTACTTACCTACCCTAATTCTTATGACCAGCGCATGTTCGCATCAGTTGAGCAGGCTTTTAATATGGGTGCTGTGGGGGCAGGCGCCACTATTTACTTCGGTTCGCAAGATTCCCGCCGGCAAATTGAGGAAGTCTCTTCTGCTTTTGAGCGGGCCCACGAGCTGGGCATGTTCACGGTTTTATGGTGTTATTTACGTAACTCAGCTTTCAAAAAGGAGGGGGTTGATTTTCATACCTCTGCCGATCTTACCGGTCAGGCCAATCATCTGGGGGTCACAATAGAGGCAGATATAATCAAACAGAAACAGCCTACCAATAACGGAGGATTTACGGCTGTCAATTTCGGCAAAACCCATCCTCTTGTTTATGATAAGTTAACCAGTGACAACCTGATAGATTTAACCAGATATCAGGTTGCAAATTGTTATATGGGCCGGTGCGGCTTGATTAATTCAGGAGGAGCTTCCGGTAAAAACGACCTCCAACAGGCGGTTAAGACTGCAGTCATCAATAAAAGAGCCGGCGGCATGGGGTTAATTTCGGGAAGAAAGGCCTTTCAGAAGCCTTTCAGAGAGGGAATAGAGATTCTTAATGCGATTCAGGATGTCTATCTCAGTAAGGAAATAGATATTGCCTGATTGTATTTTAGTTTTTCTGCTTTTGGGTCACGCATCTTAATAATTTAGATTGCCCCCGGGCTTTACTGATTTTCGCCGGTGATTTTTTAGAGATGAATCGGTGTAATCCCCGGCGGAAAATATTTTCCTGCAAACCAAGATAAAAAAACCGGCCCTTATTATGGAGAAAAAATGCATTAATTGTTCTCAGCGTTTTAATTGCCGGGACAGCTATATCTCCTGGTTATTTTTCATTATAGGTTTGATTGCAGCCATAGCCATACGAAGTGTTACTTTTTTAATGGAGCTGGGGGATATTTATGCAAAGATTGCCTGGTATTTAGGCGTAGGGGGATTTTTTATATTTTTTGTTTACAAATTCAGGATAAACCATAGAAGGTCCCGGTTTATAAAAGCAAATAAACTTATGGAAAAGGTATCCGGGAGGCTTGAACTTAAGGAGAGGGATTATGAGTGGATTGGTTCTCTTCTCTGCAGTTTAAGCGCAAAAAAAGAAAGAATAAACTATTTTGTAATATTTGGCCTTTCGGCTTTAGCTTTGGTTATTGCAATTTATATGGATTTCGTCAGGTAGATGCCGATTCCGGCATCTACATCAACCTGTGTTGAAGGTTCTGGAGTTTGGATAGTAACCGTGCAGGAAATAATCTTAGCTTCGAAATCAAAAGCCCGCCGTCAACTGCTCGAAGAGACCGGCCTTAAATTTTATGTTTTCGACACAAAACTGGAGGAAGACTTCAAGCATTACGGGAGTTGTGTAAAGGCCGTAGTAGGCAATGCTTTAGAGAAAGCAAAAAAAGCTTCCGCCGAATTCCCTTCGGGTATTATAATAGGGGCAGATACTCTTTGTTATGCGGATAAAAAAATAATAGGGAAACCTAAAAGTTTAGAAGAAGCCCGGCGTAACCTTAGGTTTTTATCCCGGCACCCCCATTGGGTTTATACAGGATTAGCTTTAATCGGCGGTTCAAAGGGTAAAGTTTTTACCGCTTTTGAAAAAAGCCGTATTTTTATGCTGCCTCTCAGCGATAAACAGATAAGTGGTTATTTTTCTAAAATTTCCCCTAAGGATTTAGCCGGGGGATTTGATATCCGCGGCAGGGGAGCTTTTTTTATAAGAAGGATTGAAGGTTGTTTTTATAACATAGTGGGCTTGCCGTTGTCTAAGCTCTACGTGCTGTTTCGCAGGGTAGGTATAGACCTGTTAAAAGATTAAATGAGGGCGGGTTAGATGTCGAAGGATTCTTTAAAGGCCGGTTTTAGTTTTGGTGTTACTTCAGGGATTATCACTACCTTAGGGCTCATGGTAGGGCTTAATTCCGGAACTCATTCCCGGCTTGCGGTAATAGGAGGTGTATTAACTATTGCTGTAGCCGATTCTCTCTCGGATTCTTTAGGTATTCATATATCGGAAGAATCGGAAAATCACCATACTCATAAGGAAGTTTGGGTTTCAACTATTTCAACTCTTGTTTCCAAGCTTGCTTTTGCCTTAAGTTTTCTTGTACCTATTTTATTGTTTGAGCTCTCTACGGCTATTGTAATAAGTTTAATATGGGGCGGTTTTATGCTTTCTTTTTTAAGCTACTGCATAGCCCGAGGGAAAGGAACGAATCCCTGGAGGGCGGTAGGAGAACATCTTTTTATTGCTTTGTTGGTAATAAACATTACTCATTTTGTGGGAAAATGGATATCCCTTAATTTTGGTTAAAAGGGGTTTATGTTTTTGAGAAGTCTTTCAGGTTTGTTTATTCCTTTTCCTGAGTGTCGGGGCTTTAAGCGAGAGAGCGATAAAATTTTAATATTATGAAGAAAAATTTTTTATGGTTTCTGGCCGGATTTGCAGGTTTAATATTTTTCCTTTTTTATTTTAGTCATGCTTTTCCTATAGCTTCGGTAGATATAAAAGCAGACCGGGATAAAGCAGAAGATATAGCTTCCGATTTTATTAAAAAAGAGGGTTTCAGCCTTTCGGGTTTTGATGAGACAGTCATTTTTGATTCCGATTATAAGGCATCTTCTTATCTTCAAAAAAGCCAGGGAATAAAGAACACCAACGAATACATCCGGGAAGGCATACCCGTATGGTTCTGGGAGATAAAGTGGTTTAAAGAGCTGGAGAAGGATAGTTTTATCGTCCACATTGATCCTGCCAGCGGCAGGGTAATTTATTTTAAGCACCGGATTCTTGACGATGAAAGCGGAAAAGACTTATCATTCGATGAAGCATTTAACATGGCGGCTGAAAAGCTTCGAAGCGAGGGGATTAATTTAAGTAATTATGAATTAAAGGACAAAAAAACAGAGAAACAGAAGAATCGCACCGATTATGAATTTACCTGGGAAAAAATAGATTACCGTATAGGCGAGGCGACTTTACGGATAGACGTAGAGGTTTACGGAGAGGAGTTGGGTGAATATAAAAGATACCTTAAGGTTCCTGAGAATTTTGAGCGCTATATGGAGGGGGAAATCCATTTTGGCAGGATGCTTTCCATGATAGCTAATATTTTTAAATTCTTACTTACTATGGGGGCCGTCTTCGTTATTCTTTTAAAAAGGAAGCAGATAACAGTGAATTGGAAACTCTGGCTTGGCCTGGGCTGTTTCATAGCATTCCTAAAATTTCTCAATTCTTTAAATACCCTTCCTCTTATCTGGAGTTTTTATCAGGACACAATGAGTCAATTCATATTTATTGTGGATGCCCTGGGAGACGAGTTTATAAAAGCTTTGACTACCGGAGTTATGGTGATTGCTTACGGATCACTGGGTGAGGTTTTTCTGGAAAATTACAAAAGAGTTCCTCGGCCCTTGTTTCTCAGTAAAGAAAACAGAAATATCGGTTACGGGGCAGTTTTTTCTTCCGTTATCGTAGGATATTCTTTGGGTTTTATTTTTCTGGGCTATATAACTTTATTCTATATCGTGGGGTCTGAGTTTTTCGGTATATGGGTACCGCCGGATGTTGAATATTCAAATATTTTTGGAATGCTTATACCCTTTCTGCTTCCTTTAACCGTGGCTGTAAGTTCGGCGGTCGAGGAGGAATTAGCATACCGCTTTTTTGCCATACCCTTTTTAAATAAACTCTTGAAATTTTCTTTTCCTGCAGTTTTTATTTCCGCCTTAACCTGGGGGTATGCTCATTCGTTTTACCGGATATTTCCCACCTATGTAAGAGGTATAGAGTTAACTCTCTTCGGCCTTATTGTCGGATTCGTATTCCTTAAATACGGACTAGAGGCGGTGATTATTTCTCACTTTGTGGTAAATTCTGTTTTGATAGGTATGCCTCTGATTAAATCCAACGATTTTCACTTATCTGTTTCAGGAGTTCTTGTTATTGCCTGTGCCTTCATCTTTCCCTTAACATTTATTTTTCTATCAAAGGCGGGAAGAAAAAGCAGGATAATGAAGTCTGAATGAGGGGAAGCTGCACTAATTGAGTAAATAGCTTATACACTTTTAGCCGGGCCGGTGTTTTTTAAAATCAGCAAGTAAAGGAGTAGCGATGGACCTAAAGGTTTTTATGGCTGCCTTCGGTATAATTTTTTTGGCTGAGTTAGGCGACAAGACACAGCTTGCTAATTTAATGATGTCTGCTAAGACTAAATCTCCCTGGATAGTCTTTCTTGCTTCTGTTTTAGCATTTTCTCTCCTGACTCTGATTACGGTTTTTTTGGGGGAAGTTATCTCAAAATACGTCAGCCCTCACCGCGTAAAGTATGTTGCGGCTTTTTTGTTTATAGTAGTAGGCATTCTAATGCTGGCAGGTAAAATTTAGTTTTTTTATGTGGGAAATTACCATTAACCTGATCGACAAAACATCTTTATTCCATTTAAATATCCTTCTTTTGCTCGGGCTCGCTCTTTTTGGCGGAACCATAGGGGGGAGAATTTTCCAGAAGTTAAAGATTCCTCAGGTTGTGGGATATATAATCATAGGGATACTGGCAGGCCAGTCTGGGTTCAACATAATAAACAAGGATATTATCCGGGCTCTTCAGCCTTTCAATTATTTTGCTCTGGGGCTTATAGGCTTTATGATAGGCGGAGAGTTAAAAAGAGATGTTTTAAGGCGTTACGGCAGGCAGTTTATTATTATTCTGTTTTCCGAAGGCTTTTCCGCTTTTGCAGTTGTCAGCCTGGTTGTAGGTTTTCTGGGAACTTTACTTT
>WJKZ01000247.1 GCA_014728785.1 Candidatus Omnitrophota bacterium | reverse complement strand
GCCCGTTATAAAAATCCTATAATAGCCCTTATTCTTATTATTATTTTTGTCTTTATCTGTAAAGCTATTTACTCGGGATACCTGGAGGATAAGGCCCGGCTGCAAAAACAGGAGCAGGAAATACAGGATAAAAAGCTTCTGGTTAAAAGATACACGGAAGCTCAGCGCGATTATGAGGATTTAAGTAAGAATTTTTTTGTAGGAGATACCCTCTTATTCCGGAAATACGTGCAGAAGGTAGCCCGCGAAAGCGGAGTGGCGATTTCTTCTCTTAAATCTTCACGGGAAGATAGAGGCTTTTACTGGGAAGAGAACATCAAGATCAGAGCAAGAGCCCCTTACAGGGCATTTGTTGATTTTATAGACGGACTCGAAAAAAAATACATCGAGGTGGAAGGCGTTGATTTGGCCCGGGAAGACGAAGTGCTGCGTATTGATTTGGATATTAAAGGCTTAATACTTAAAGAGTGATGAGATTTTATATCTTAATTTATTTCTTTATTCTTTTTATACTTTTTTCTTCCGCCGTATTTGCCCAGCAGCAGGGTTACAAGGATCCTTTTGAACCTTTGGTCTTAACCGACGAGGCAAAAGAGAAAAAAAAGACAGAAGGCACAACCCCGGAGGAAGAGAAAGCTTTCCTTAACAGCGTTAACTTAGAAGGCGTCCTCTGGGGAGGCGATGACCCTCAGGCGATTATCAGCGGAGAGGTTTATAGGGTGGGTGATAAATTAAAAAGCATTGATGCCAAAGTCTTTAAAATCGAAGGCAATACAGTTGTTATATCCTATGGTGAAAAAATATACGAAATGAAACCAAAAAAGAAAAAGGAGGAAAAATGAAAACAATTATTTTAACACTCCTTATCATAGCGTTCATGCCTGTGGGCAGTATATTTTCTCAGGATGATATTTACGGGGATTATTTACTTTTCTCTACCCCTAAAACGGTCTCTCTTGATTTGGAAGACGCAAAGCTGGTAGACGTACTTAAGATGTTTTCCCAGCAGACAGGTCTTAATTTTATTTCTACCGAAGCTGTACGGGACAGAAAATTAACCCTTTATCTGGAAAATGTCCCCTTAAAAGAGGCTATGGATATAGTGTTTACTGCAAACGGTCTTACTTATGATTATTATCCGGAATCAAGCGTATTTGTGGTTAAGGAAATGGGTAAGCCCAAAGTCGAAATAAGGACCAAAGTCTATACCTTAAAACATGCCTGTGTTTCCAAATCGCGAATGGCTACGGGTTTTACCGCCCAGGTTCAAAGCGGTGGCGACGAAGAAGGGGGTATCACGGGCTATGAAGGGGTAGAAACTAATGTTATAAAAGTGGTTGAAAAAGTTCTTACCGAGCACGGCACCGTTACCGAAGAGCCAAGGACTAACTCTTTAATAATAAGCGATGTTCCTTCTCAATTTCCGGCAATTGATAAGGTTATAGATGAATTAGATAAGCCGGTCAAAAAGATTGTGATAGAAGTCGAGGTTCTGGACATACTTAAAGAGAGTCTGGATGAGTTGGGTATGATGGTTAAAAAAGAAGAGATAACGGACAAAGGTGGACGTTTCCGTTTTATGGAGAACGCAAATGCCCCTCTTTCCGATTTTTTTAATATTATGCCTAACATAAATGATGGTATTGCTTTCGGCACCCTTGATTTGAGAGACGTAGACATAATGATGTCTTTTCTGAAAACGAAACAGACTACCAGGGTAATGGCCCGGCCTAAACTTCTGGTTCTATCCAACCAGGAGGCGATTATCCATGTAGGAGACGAGATATGGAGTATTGAGACTGAGCGCTTTGACGACGGAGGTTCTACCACCGAATTAGGCGACAGAAAAACCCAGACCGGTGTTCAGCTTAAAATAATACCCCAGGTTGATGATTTAACGAATGAGGTAACTCTTACGCTTGGGGTTGAGATAAGCGATGATTTTAATGTAGATACAGGTGCTTCTTTTTACGAAAAGCCTTCCACAAGTGTTACTACTATGACTCGCTTGAATCCAAATGAAACTCTTCTGGTGGGAGGTCTTTTGCGTAACGATACCGGTAAGGGGGAGGAGAAGATACCTTTTCTGGGAGACATACCTCTTCTTGGCAACCTGTTTAAGAGTAGGGTTTCGGCCGACGATAAAAGAGAAGTACTTATTTTCATAAGGCCCCATGTAATCCAGGACCCCTCGATTATAACCAGGGTGCCCAGGCCGATAGATCGGGAACAGAAAGATTATTCTAAGAGAAAATCGGTAAGTTCTGTTTTAGACCGGTTTTCGAAAAATTGAGCTTTCTGCGGAATCAATTTTTGCTCTACCCCTTCTGTAGATATTTTTCTGGAATATCATACTTGTACTTGCTTTTATGATAAATTTCTGTTAAATTTATCAAGAGAATATTAATCTGAAATAATCAAGGTATAGAATGGCAATATACAAAAAGCTGGGAGACATTTTAATTTCTGAGGGGATAATAACCGAAAAACAGCTCAAAGAAGCTATAAATCTACAGCAAAAAGACGGAGGGAAGCTGGGAGAAGTTCTGGTAAAGCTCGGTTACGTTAACGAAGAGCAAATCGCCATCGCCCTAAGCAAACAGCTTTCCATCCCCTATGTATCTCTTGCTTCGGGCAAGCTGAAACCTACCCCCGACCAGAATCTGGAAGAGTTGATTCCTCATAACTTTGCTATAAGAAATATTGTCTTACCTCTCTCCCGGAGCCTGAATTCTCTGACAGTGGTTATATTTGACCCGCTCGACCTTATTCTTATAGATAATTTAAAGAAAATGACAGGTTGCGAGATAAATCCTGTTGTCTCAACCAAGGCCAATATACTTAAAGCCATAGAGGATTTTTACGGAGTGGATAAAATATTCCGGGAGGCCATACAGGTAGCCGGCAAGGGAGAAGAGGATATAAACGGTGCCACCATCAAAGAGATATCTTCGGAAGAGACCGATTTAAGCCTTGATAAAATGGTAGCCCAGGCCGAGCAGGCGCCGGTTGTAAAGTTAGTAGATCTTTTTATCCGTCAGGCTATAGACGAACATGCTTCCGATATACATCTTGAGCCACATCATGATAAGCTGGCTTTGCGTTACAGAGTAGACGGTGTGCTTTATGATATGCCTTCTCCTTCCTCGTCTTTGTATTTACCCATAATTTCCAGGGTCAAAATTCTTTCTAAAATGGATATAGCAGAAAAAAGACTTCCCCAGGATGGAGGGTTTATGGTTAAGATCAACAATCAACTTGTGGATTTAAGAGTCTCCACCCTTCCTACTATCTACGGGGAAAAAGTGGTTCTCAGAATTCTGGATAAGTCAAGGGTGCCTCTCGATTTGGCAAAACTGGGGTTTCTTCCCCAGGAACTGGAATTGATAAGAAAGGGAGTCGCTTCTTCTTACGGGTTGGTGTTTCTTACCGGTCCCACAGGTAGCGGTAAATCAACCACACTTTACGCGGCTCTTAATGAAGTTAAGTCCTCAACCACTAACATACTCACCGTTGAAGACCCTGTGGAATACAGAATAGAGGGGATAAATCAGGTACAGGTAAAGCCCGAGATAGGTCTTACCTTTGCCAATACTTTGAGGTGTTTTTTGCGACAAGACCCGGATATTATACTTGTAGGAGAGGTAAGGGACTTAGAAACTGCCGAAATGACTATAAGGGCGGCCTTAACGGGTCACCTCGTATTTTCTACTCTTCATACCAACGACGCGGCTTCTACCATAACCCGTCTGGTGGACATCGGTATACCGAGTTATCTGGTTACTGCATCCATACGGCTGATAATAGCCCAGAGGCTTGTCAGAAAGCTTTGCCCTTTCTGTAAAGAGCCTTATGAAGCAAAGGAGGAGGAGATGGCTCAGCTGAAACTATCTTCTCCGGTTATCTATAAACCCAAAGGGTGTGAGAAGTGTAACTCTATCGGCTACAAAGGCCGCTCTGTAATTACCGAAGTTATTCTTGTCGATGAAGAATTAAGAAGCGCTATCCACAGGGGTGCCGATTCTCCCAAGATAATGGAGATAGCCAAAAAGAAAGGTACCATGTCTCTTTTTGAAAGCGGGCTCAAGCGGGTAGAAGAAGGTATTACTTCTCTTGAGGAAGTTTTTGCTGTAGCCGCCACCTATTGATTTTAATAATTTTAATTGTGTTCTTGCCAAAGGTGTCTTATAATATTTTATAATTATGCCGAAATATAAATATGTGGCTAAAAAGAAAGACGGCAAGACCGTCAAGGGCGTTGAGGATATTGCCAGCCAGAAGGAATTAGTCGCCCGCCTGAAATCCCGCGGCCTTTTTATTATTTCGGTTAATCCCTTAAAAGCTTCTAAGAGCAAGACCAGCAGTTTATTCTCTTTTTTAAATACTAAGCAGAAACGCTCGTCGATAAAACTGCACGATTTGAGTTTTTTTGCCCGTAATCTTTCCACAACTCTTTCCAGTGGTGTTACGCTTCTTCGCAGTCTCGAAATAATAGCAATTCAGACTGAAAGCGCAAAATTCGAAAAAATATTGAAGAATTGTTATCAGGATATCAGAAACGGCCTCTCTTTCAGCGAGGCTATATCAAAGTATCCTAATGTCTTTTCTGCTCTCTGGGAGGGCATCGTCAGGGTGGGGGAGACTTCCGGAAATCTCCCCTTTGTTCTGGAGAAGCTGGCAGATTATCTCGAGCTGCGTATGGAGTTCGAAAGAAAGGTTAAAAGCGCCTTGATGTATCCGGCTATATTAATTTGCGTGGCTCTGGCAGCAATTTTCGGATTTATTAAGCTTATTTTTCCTAAATTTAAAGACTTGTTTTCCCAGTTTAATATTGAGCTACCCGCCATAACCCAGACTCTTTTTAATGCCGCAACTTTTCTGGAGAATTACCTTTGGTTTATAATAGGGGGGATAGTTGCGGCTATCATTGTCTTAAACAGGCTGCGTAAAAGGCAGGATGTTAAGATTTTTCTGGACAGTATAAGTCTTAAAATACCTATTCTTAACAGTATATTGTTTGTGATTTATTTGGAAAGGCTGACCTCTACTATGTATATACTTTTAGACGGAGGATTACCTCTGGTTTATACTATTGATATCACCGCCCAGGGTATAGGCAACCATGTTTTTAAACGAAAACTCCAGGCCGTCGGCCAGAAAGTGCGGGATGGTAATTCTTTATCCGAGCAGTTAGCTAATGAAGGAATATTCCCCATACTGGTGTCCGAGATGTCTAAAATCGGGGAAGAAACAGGTAATATGCCCGAGGTGTTTGAAAAGGTATCAGCGTATTACCGCAGGGAATTAACAACAAAAGTAGAACGTTTAGTCACTCTCTTTGAACCTCTTATGATAGTTTTTATGGGGTTTGTAATCGGCGCTATCGTTATATCTTTATTTTTACCTCTCTTCAAAATATCTACCCTGGGAGGCGGAGGTTGATAAACTTTTGTTTTTCTCAAAACAAGTTGACACCCTCCCCTGTAGTGTGTTATAACTTGTGAGGAAAGAAGAAAAAGAGAAGGAGGGAAGGTATGAAAAAAGGTTTTACATTAGTTGAGCTGCTTATCGTAGTTATTGTGGTAGCGATACTTGCAACATTTGCTATACCTCAGTACCTTAAGGCGGTAGAGAGGGCAAAAGAAGGTAAGGCAAAGCACAATATGAGCCTTATTGCCCAGGGCCAGAAGATGTACAGAGCAGAAAATGATACTTACACCGCTGTAGCCGCAGGTAACCATGATGCTACCCTGGGAAGCTATATTGAGCTTGCCGATGTCGATGCCGACAGTGATTGGTCTTACGTAAGTGCTGCTCCTGCATCAGATCAGTTTACTGTTACCGCAACCAGGGCTGCAGGCGGGCCTAATGCCGGTGAGACTATAGTACTGGATCAGGACGGCACCTGGACAGATAACTTTACTCCGTAATCTGTTTTTAGCCTTAAGAGCAAATTATTGTTGCAAAGAGGCTTGTAAAAAGGTATAATTAAAGTGGTGAAATAGGCCTGTATAGGAAACAGGCCTATTTCACGTGGATTTTGATAGGTTTTTTATAATCAGGAAGGATATTAGTCGAAGATATTAAGGTGTTTTAAGTAAACGAAGGATGGGATGGATGCTTAAATCCACTAAAAACCGGGGTTCGTTCAGTGTAGTTGAACTTATCATAGTTGTAGTTGTTGTAGCTATACTTGTTACTTTAGCAATGCCTGCTTATATAAGTGCCCGCCGCCGTGCTAAAGACAGAGAAGCAAGAGCTCTGTTGAAGCTTATCCAGGTAGCAGAAAAAACTTATCGATTAGAGACCAGCCGTTATATTGCTTGTGCAGACAATGCCTCATGTAACAGTATACTTCGTCTGGATTTACCTCCCGATACCTCCAGCGGTGGAAGCTGGGATTATGCAGTGGGCAGTGTTGACAACACGGCAACACCACCTGAATTTAACGCTACTGCTACCGGTACGGAAGGTACTCAGAACTGGCAGATTGACGAGGACGACGTCGAAGCTAACTAATGGACCTCTCAAGCTGAGCAATGAATAAAAAGTCTCTTACCCTCGTAGAGATAATAGTAGGGTCATTTATCTTGGTATTGGTGTACGCCGGAATGCTCGCAGCTTTTTTCGGTGTGCGTGAATATATGAATAGAGCAAATAAAAGGCTCATATCTTTAAATCTTGCCCGCCAGGTTCTTAACGAATTATACGAAGAAGTAAGGGAAGATTGGAATGTAGCCGGCGGTGACCTTACCCTTGGTGCACATAATAATGTAATAAATGAAAGTATAGACGGTTGGCAATATACCGGGGATTATGATGTATATAATGTAGCCGGTAGTAATTGCCGTCAGGTGGATATTAGCGTCACTTATCCGACAGATCCGCATTAAAAAATGAAAGAGCGTAAATCAGTTACATTGGTGGAGCTGCTTATTGCAATGGTTTTGATGGGGGTTGTTGTCCTTGCAGCTATGGCCTTTGACGCTGCGGGTCGTGAGTTTTTCCGCACCTCGGAGAGAAAAGCTGAAGCCCTTAATGAGCTAGCCTATGCACTTGATCATGTACATAAACATGTTTCTATGGGAATAGGCGATTGTGATGACCCCGCCTTGACTATTGCTCCCATAGCTGGCGGCTATCAACTTACAATACGCCAGGATATCAACGCCGCTACCGGCAATTTTAACGATACCCCGGCAGATTATACCGATGACCGTACAGTAACTTACACTTTTAATACCAGTAACGGCGATATTACCTTCAACGGCGAGGTTATAGTCGATAATAATTTGGTAAATATCGTTGTGGCTGAGGTAGTTTCTCCGGGCGGTGAGCAGGAAGGGGTGACTCTTCACAGTATTGTTGCCAGACGCAGGGCCGACGAACCCCAGCATGAACGCGATAATCCTACCGTAAGCTTGCCGGAAAGTTTTTTTATCCCCTTCTGTCAGTCCAGTAACTGACCCTTTTTATTTCGTCTTGCCCCGAAATCTGATATAATTTCTAGTAAGCTTTACATTCAAAGAAGATTTGAATTTATGAAGATTGCAGCAGGTATTTTAATTCTTATATTTTTTTTCATTCCCGGAGCTTACCCTGCGTCTTGTTACGGTAACCGTATGCCCCAGCAGGGAAAATTCTTTGCCGGCGGCCAGACATATATAATATTCGAAAGAGAGCTTGAGGGTAACTACGGTTCTTTAAAAAGCCGGCAGCATTTTTCAATTATCATACGGCCTGTTTAACTGGTTGTCGATTGATTTAAAAGGAGGAGCGGGTAATGTAGAGCAGCGTAGCCCGGCGGGAGTTAGAGTGCATTATCCTTCTTCTTTTGCCGGAGGTTACGGTTTCAGATTAAGGTTATACGAAGGGGATGATATTAAGGCCGTCTTCGGCTTTCAGCACATAAGCGTCCATCCCCGGAGTTTGCATATAGAAGAAGATAAAAATAAAGCGGTTTTGGATGACTGGCAAACCTCGATTCTTATATCCCGAAAATTCAATAAAATTAACCCTTATGCTGGTTTAAAATTTTCCCGTACTGATTATATACATTGGCAGGAAGATAACCGCAAAAGAAAGATGTCCGATTTGACTGAAAGCGTAGGAATTATTATTGGCATAGATGTTTCTCTTAACTCAGCAGCCTGGCTGAATTTAGAAGGACAATTTTTGGATAGCCGGGCTATGGCGGCCAGCCTGAATTTTTCGTTTTAATTTCGGCCGGTTTTATCCAAAAATACCTGCATGAGACGTTTTCTCAAAGTAGTTGCAGCTTTAATCGAAGCAGAGGGGAGGTTTCTGCTTTGTCAGAGAAAGGATGGAGATGAGCAGGCCGGTCTGTGGGAGTTTCCCGGAGGTACCGTTGAGGGTAATGAGACTTTATTTTCGGCTATCGAGCGGGAGATAAAAGAAGAGACAGCCCTGTCGGTGAAAGCCTGGCAGGTTGTCGAAAGATTTATTGACGAATCTCCCGATTATGTGATTGAAGTTTTTCTTTGCCGCTGTGATATTTTAGGAGGAAAAATTTGGGCCCGGGATTGTAAGGATTTCGGCTTTTTTACCCTGAAAGAAGCTGAAAAGCTTGATTTAGTCTCTGTAGATTTAAAAATACTTAAATACTTATCCCGCCGTAAATCCAACACATAAGACATTTTGAAAGTTTAGTAGGGTTATGTATATTGATTGCTGAATAGTTCAGTGAATG
>WJKZ01000246.1 GCA_014728785.1 Candidatus Omnitrophota bacterium | reverse complement strand
TTCTATGCATATCTGCAGACCTTCCCGGGCTTTTTCATTGTCCGGGTTAAGCTCAAGTACCTTCTTAAATACTTCTTCGGCTTCGCTGAATTTATGCTGTTTATTATAAACATAACCCAGGCTCACAGCGGCTCCTTCATCGTAGGGATTAAGTTCTAAAACTTTTCTGAAGATCTCCTCTGCCTTCTGATAGTCCTGGCGGCCGGCATATAAATTAGCAAGGTCTATATATATCCCTTCATCTTCGGGGCTGAGACTAATGGCTTTTTTAAGCATTCTCACAGCCTTTGAATAATGTCCCTGGGAAGAATAAAGACACCCTAAACTTACATAGAGACTTTCTCTTTCCGGATCCAGCTCCATAGCTTTCTTTAGATTAACTATGGCTTCTCTGTATTTAGATTCTGATGCATAAGTAATGGCTATTCCGTGATAGGCCTCAACCCTCTCATCGTTCAAATCTAAAGCTTTATTAAAAAAACTGCGGGCTTCTTCATAATCACCTTTCTGACTATAGACATATCCCAGGCTTACATAGATATCCTGCAATTCATTGCTGTCTAAATCAAATTTCAGAGTTCTTTTAAACTTGGCAGCGGCCTTATCATAAAGCTGCATACCCATGTAAGCATTACCCAAGCCGTGTATAGCACCTTGGTTTAAAGGGTCTAAAGATAGGGCTTTCTTGAACATCTTTTCAGCTTCAGAATACTCTTTTCTATTGTTAAATATATGTCCCAATTCTACATAGGCTTCCTGATTCTCGGGATTTATTTCTAACACCTTCTCAAAACACTCCCTGGCTTCGGCCAGCATCCTTTGATTCATGTAGCATGCTCCCAGTCCCTGGTAGGCATCTTCTCTTCCCGGATTAATCTCAAGAGAACGCCTAAAAAATATTTCGGCTTTACCCAATTCTTTAAGATGATTATAAAGATGCCCTAAACTTAAAATAGTAAAATAATCACCTGGGTCTTTTTTCAGGGCTTTCAGATAATATTCTTCTGCCTTTTCATAGGAATCCTGTTTGAAATAAATCAGCGCTAAATCAAAATAAAGGATGCTGTCTCCCGGCATAATATCCAGAGCTTTTTTCAGATTTTTCTCAGCCAATTTGTACTTTTTCTGGTTCCGGTAAACAATGGCAAGTCCCTGGTAAGCTTTGTAATCTCTGGGGTTCAATTCTATGGATTTCTTAAACATGGCTTCAGCTTCCTCATATCTACCTTCCTCACAATAAATATAAGCCAGATGAAGATAAAGGTCGTCATCATAGCAGTTAACTTTCAATGCTTTAAGTAAAGCCTCTTCTGCCTCACGGTATTTTCCCAGAGAAGCATAACTAACAGATAGCCCCTGATAAACTCCCTTTGCTTTGGGGTTAAGCCTTAAGGCCTTTTTAAACATCCTGGTTGCTTCCTTATGCCTGTCGATATTGTTATACAAGTGGCCCAAATCACAATAGGTAGAATAATTATAAGGATTTATTTTTAAAGCTTTTTCAAACACCTCTTCTGCTTCCAGGTATCTTTTCTGGCTAAGATAACTACTGGCCAGACCCCCGTAAATATCTTTTCGTTTAGGATTTATTTCTATTGCCTTTTTAAACATTTTTTCTGATTTCTGATATTCTCCCAGCTGATTATAAAGATGCCCCAGGTCACCATAAGGTATCTCATTTTCCGGGTCGAATTTTATGGCCAGCTTCAAATGTTTCTCAGCATCTTCGTAATTACCGCGGTTTATATAGCTTACCGCTAAACCGTGATGCGCCTTACTGTTCGAAGGTTCCGCGCTTAATACCTTGTTAAACATTTCTCTCATCTTCTCCTGGTTGCCTTTATCTTCATAATAAAAACCCAGACTTATATAGGATACATCTTTACCCGCATTTACTTTTATCCCTTCCCGGGACAAATTCTCCGGGGTATTGGGAACCACCTTAAAATTTCGCTTATCTATTATCCAGCTGGCTTTATCGGGGTCAAAAGTAAAATACTTGATTTCCCGGGGGGAAAACATCCATTCATAAGACCCTTTTTCTATGAAACGTTCACCCATTTCAATATTCCAGCTTAAATTAGGAAAATATTCATGGATATCTTCATACAGATAGATTTTATTATTTTCATCGATCTTTCCTTCATCTATAGCAGATTTGATATTCTGCATCATAGTTTTAAAATAAAGTAAATCATGATTATAGATATCTATTACCCGGTAGTTGCAATATATATGCATTATTCCCAATACCAGCAGAAAATAGTAAGCAGTTTTGCGCCGAACAGCTGTGATTTTAAGAATCCGTGTAATTATAAAAATCAGGATTAATACAAAAAAAGCATTGGAAACAAACTGGTAACGGAACTCGGTAAGACCATAAACCAGATCATTCGTATTCACCCTTCCAAAAAACACTATGAATTTCTCAGATACTAACATAAAGAGAAAGAACAGCAAAAACAGGCCCTCCTCGGTCTTTTTCTTTTTGAAAAGATGAATAAGAAAGACTAATGAGGCAAGAGCTACGAACCCTCCTAACCAGTATACCAGTTCCGGACTTTCCCCTATGATGTCTATAACGGGACCGTCCATATAAATATTCTCTCTGGCCTGAAGGGGAAAAGACAAAAGAGGGTAAAGATTGACTATAACGCCGTTATAAATAACGTTGAAGAATACCAGAAGAATACTTCCCATTATTTTGGGGAAAGTGATAAAGGAGAGAAAATCTCTGGAAGGAACCTCGTATGTCCCCAGCATGCGGGTGAAAAAAAACATAAGGATACATGAAAGATAAAGAAAAGCTAAAATAAAAAAATTATTTTTTATTAATCGTTTCCTGGAAATTTCTGCGGTTTTAAACGAAGGTATAGAGGATAAAATAATTATGGCAAAAGGCCACAAAAAGAAAGACTCATAGCATAACAACCCTCCAAAAAAGAGGAAAAAAGTATAGAATAAAAACCGGGTCCCGGCGGTTCTAAGATATTTTATATAAGAAATCATACCCATTAAAACCAAGGTAAAACCTATTATTATGTAAATGTGACAGGACCATAGTACAATATCAAAATGGGTGAAAAGAAAGGTAAAAAGAAGAGTTAATGCCGCCGTCAGCCTGCGGTTGTTAAAAAAAATAAGGGCCAGTCTGTAGAAGACAAAAATAGAGGAAAAATAAACCAAAAAATTAATCAGATTAAAAAAGAAAAAATCAGAGCCGAACAGAACGAAAAATAAATAGTAAAACGTGAAAGCAAGAGGGTAAAACCTCATCTTCTCCAGAGGGTCAAAGTTCATGACATGCAACCACTTCAGATGTCCTGGCAATTCATCCATATTGTGAAAGAAATAAAAAAGCGTAGCGTAATCGCTCATGGGAGGGTAAGAAAAAGAGGGGTAAACTATGATTAATAAAAGAGCAAAAAGTAACAGGGTAAATAAAAAATCAAATCTAAAATTTTTTTGATTAAAGTCCATCCTCTCTACCTTGTTATAAATCCCAGATTAAAGTTTACCATATAAAACACCCCTGATAAAGACAAAATAGGATTAAAAAAGGCATACTCCCAGGCGGCTTTCTCTCCCTTTTTTCACATATTCATCTATAAAATGTTTAAAATATTTTATCTTATCTTTGTAAAAGTCTAAACATACTTTGAAATAAAGACTTTCTCCATAGGCAGGCAGAAAATATCCGTATAGAAATATATTAAAAAGTACCAGTTGAAAGCAGCGGGCCTGCATTTTTTTATCCAGAGACGTACCTTTTAGGTTATCGGAATCAAATATACCCATATTTTTAAGCATCTGGCCGGTGGTGAAACAACTATCGCTGCTGTTCTTAAAATTAACCTCTTTCTCGTTCATGATATTTATGTTGCTTAAGCCTGTCTTAGCTGCCCAGCCCAAATTTTCAGGATGGTTTAATTCATAAACCGGCGTCATAAAATTTATCCCGTACTCTGAATACATTCTTTTTATCTCCTCGATAACAATTTTCATCTGACCCGGGAAAAATTTCATATTTTTATTGGAACCGTCACAAACATTCTTTACTCCCTCATCCAAACAATATATGAGTGTCCGTAAATGCATGGTGAGTTTACACAGACCGCAGGTAGACAGAACAAAAAACCCGTAATTTCTGATATTGTAAAAGTAACGGGAATAAGAGACTTTTTTGAAAAGTTTATCGATATTTAAATCTTTATGTATAAATTTGTTTTCTCCGAACTTATCTTTTAGTCTGGAAACATTAGTTTTTATATTATTTATTCCAAACAAACCGAAACGGTTATAGCTAAGTAGATGTAAACGGCTAAATTTACCGGCCATAAGCGCTGCACAACAGGTAGAATCAGTTCCTCCTGAATATAAAACAACTATTTCTTCGTTCATGGAGACTTACCGTTTTTTAATTTAGATACTATAAGTTTGAGAGTGGAAAAATAAATAAAATAGACAAATTGATAAAGCCACCCCAGAATTTCTGAATATATTACCCTGGCCCTCCAAGGTAAAATTACGCCTATACTGCACAGCATAAAAGAAAATAATCTTTTCATGAATCCCCGGATGTAACTTCGGCTGAACCTATCTCTTTCAGTAAAAATGATTGAATTATAAGGCTTAAAGCTATAAGCATATTTTTAATGAATAGTATCTTGTTTTGGAAACGCAAGAAACTGCGAAAAATTCGTTTCGGGTTCATATAAAACTTCCGTTGCGCCTTGAGTATGAAATAATTGAGCTTTGCCGCATCCATTTCAGCATAAGAACGTTTTTTGGAATAATAAGAAAAATCTTCGAAGCTGTAATCAGAGAGCTCTTTGCTTTTTATTGAATCCAATATATCCCGGTATCTATCGGTTACCTCCTCATAAAGGGTGAGTTTGAAAAAAGAAGCTATGTCCAGATAAGAATTAACCGCAAAATCAATTGTTTTTTCAACATCCGTTTCCGTTTCGCCGGGAAATCCCATAATAAAATAACCGCCTACTATCATCCCGCTCTTCGAAGTTTTCTTTATAACCTCTTTGACGTTATCCAAGACGAGATTCTTCCTAATTTTTCTCTGGAAATTTTCAGACCCGGACTCAACGCCATAAACCAGTTTATAGGTTCCGGCTGCTTTAAGTAGTCTTATGAGTTCACCGTCCATCCTGTCTGCCCTCATGCCGTGAGGAAAAGCTATGCTGATTTTTAAACCGGAATTTATCAGAGCCCGACATATTCTTTTAGCCCTTTCCATATCATAATTAAATACGGCATCAAATATATGGATTTCTTTGACTCCTTTGTTTTCAACAAGCCATCTAATCTCATTTACAACATTTTCATCGGAACGGGTTCTGAACTTTTTACCTAAAAGTTCTCTGTTGCAACAAAAAACACATTCAAAAGGGCAACCCCGGGAAGTGAGAACCGGCGCATAGAAATCTTCCTTCAGGGCTCCGTTCCAATTAGAATATTTAGCATAATCTTTCAGATTGACTAAATCCCAGGCTGAGGGGCTTATCTGGAAAGAATTCAGATCCTCTATAAATATCCTCTTTTTATTAGTTGCTATGTCCGGGCCTTTTCGCCAGATGATTCCTTCCACCGCAGACAGGTCTTCATCTTTTATAACATTTTCGATAAGGACAGGCAGGGTCAAATCTCCTTCACCGGTTATGACAAAATCGATATTTTCGTCAAACATCACCTTCTCTCCGGCCAGAGTAGCAAGCTGGCCCTGAACGATAGTGGTAATCTTTTTATCTATTTTTTTTATTAAAGCCGCCACCCTGTGCAAAAAACCTGCCTCCCAAACCTGGGAGTTCATTAAAACAAAATCGGGAGAAAAATATTTTATGCGCGAATACGACTCTTCCAGAGAAAGGTTGTTAATGCCTGTATCTATTATTCTAATATCAAAAGCACCATCGAAATTCCTCTCAATAGAAGAAGCCATATAGAGGAGCTCTAACGGCGGAACCGGTCCGCCTAAGCCCACAGATCTGTATGTTCTTATAAACAAAAGACGTTTCTTATCTTCGGCCATATCTTCTCAAAATAAAGCATAGATAGCCGGCAATATAGACTGGTTACCGGTAAGGCTGATAAAAATTCCCAAAAATCCTAAAATTAACAAAAGGGGCAGTAGCCACCATTTCTTATTAGTCCGTATAAGGATAAAAAGAGCCATAAGAAAATCTATGTTGGACCTTATGCGGGACTTTTTCCGCTCTCTTTTTTCTTTATTTGATTCCATAAAATTTCCTCCTTTAAATCCAGATTAAATATTCTGCCTTAAAACTTTAACGGACAATACCCTCGTTTAAAAGCGAACCTACTATATTTTCTACCATCACCTCGTGTCCTCTGTCGGTACAATGGTTATCGTCGGCGAAATATTTGCCTTTAATTCCGGAGGATTCGACGAGGTTACTAAAAACAGAATTATGGTCTATAAACGATAAGGAATATTTCCGGGCTAATTCTTTTAAAATCCTGTTAGCCATAGGATAATTATAAGGATAATTCTGTATAATCAATTCAAGGCCTTTGTCTTTGCAAAACCGGACAATTTTCTCCAGATCTCTTCTCAACCATTGTTTTACTTTCTCTGACCATTCTTGCTGGTTGCGGAAATACTCATAGTAACTACAAAACATATGGTGTTTTTTAAGACCGGGATCATCCCGGAGCATCTCCTCTAAAAAATCAACCACGTAAGAGGCTTCATACCTACTCTGCAAATCATAGGAATGGGCGAGATTATAGTAAGTATGTAAATCGTAATAGGGGTCAAACTTCAAGGCCATGCAGAATATTCTTACATCATTCCAGTATTTCGGGTCGCCCGACCTCCCTAAGGAATTATAAAAATAAGATAGCCAGGACATTGTTTGTTCAGAATCAGGATAAAGCTCATAAACATTTTGGAAGATTTCCTCTGCTTTTTTAATATCGCCTCTTTTGTAAGTAAGGTATCCATAAAGGCATAAAAGCCGCTCGTCATTCGGATTATCCTCCAAATAATCTGTGCATAACCTAAGAGCTTCTCTTATACGGCCTTTATTATGAAGATACCATACTTCTTCATACAAAGAATTAAAACTGTCAAGAGAAGACATGCTTTCTATATAAATCCTCATCTTATCCCAACGGGGTTTGCAAAGTTCATAACCATCTGCCCCTATGAGTTGGGGATCGTAAACTTTTTTAGATTTTATGAATAAAGGATAAACCTTCTTCTCCAGGTTTAATTTAACTATTCGGAACATTTTATATACCCTTAAATTACGTATAAACTCTACAAAAGGGTTGATATTTTCATTGTACAGAGCAAAATTGAAACTATTTGCCGCCCCTACCAAGAGCATTACGGCATCAGGGTCATAATCCTTAACCAGAACCGGTAAACGCCTCAGTACCTGGCTGGAATTGTATTCACAAGAACCGCCGTTTATAACTACGAAGTGGGTATTTAAACCCAGAGAGTTAAGTTTTTTTTGCAATAGAGCAGGGTAAGTCCGGTCAAAATCAGAATGGCCGCCGAATGTATAGGAATCTCCCACGCAGAGAATAGTATAAACCTTTTCCCGGGGAGACTCTTCATTAGGATAATCTCCTCTTTCTGTCTGACGTATCCCGTGGCCGAATCTCCGGTTATCTTGCGGATTCAGCAAATCCTGCCGGTAAGAGGCAGAAATTCTCTCTCTGTAAATGAGGTAGCCGGCAACCCTTAACCCCACCTCAAGAATAGATAAAAAAAACAGGAAACTTATTATGCTAAGAGATATTTTTGGTAATAATGTCTTTATTCTCAAGCGCATTTAATATTCAGTTTTTCCCAACAATATTTTTCCCGGCTAATACGCCGTAAATATTATTGGCTATTATCCGGTGGCCTTTCTCATTAGGATGGACTAAATCATAATCGGAATTAACAAATAAAGTTTTTAAATCCGGATAAGCCAAGAATTTTTCCTTAATATCAACAAGCTCTATGTTCCGCTCTAAGGCCAATTCCTCCATTTCTTGATTATAAACGTTAGCAATAATCGCACATTCAAGTAATTCCATTTTTTTTGCTTTATCAAAATAAATTTTAGCGGACTCTTCATCTGAATTCATGGCTGAACAAAACCCGAGATAATAATAGGCTTTGGCAGAGTAAGGGTTATCAGCCACGGCTTCCTTCAATTTAAGTACAGCCTGATTGCACTTTCCGGCCTTAATGAGTTTTACTGCTATTGCTAAGTTTTCATTGCTGCGCTTGAGAACATCCTCTGCCAAAGGTTCAGCCTCAAAAGGAAACCTTACCAGCATCTTTATAAAAACAACCTCTATCCCCCTGGCTCTCGCCAGGTCTACTATAAGATCGAGTTGGTTCCGGTAGTCCTGCGGAGAAACTCTGCGGTTTTCAGGATAAAATTGAGAAACTTCTGAATAAAAACGCCTGTCCAGACCTTTAAGCCTTAATATCTTCTGGCGCAAAAAGAGAAAAAGACTGCTTTCTTCAAGAAAGTTCTCCAAAAATACCAGAAGAGTGCTTTTTGGCTTCAAGTCCTTATCGGGCTTTTCGTTATTTCTGTAGAAACGGTGTTTATCTACATCATTAACTAAATAAGATACTGTAATTATATCGGGGGAAAATTCATCGAGAATCCTGTTTTCAAAAAGAAGCCTACCCTGGTAAGAACTGTATCCTATAATACCTCCATTTATAACCCGGTACCTTTTCCCCTTAAAATCATCATTAAGCATACTTTCCAGTAAACAAGTATAAGTGTATTTGTAATCCAGGCCCCATCCAAAAGTAGGCGACCCCCCCAGACAGACTATCGTAAAGCAATCTTGCGGCCTATCAAAACGGCGGTTATCTAAAACCCTAAATCCGCCGGCATCAGTCTTTACTTTTACTCCCTGAAAAACTGTATCGAGAGACGGCTTTAATTCCCAGAAAATAATTTCGTCCTGGCGCAAGACCCGGAGTATTCTATCAAGCTCATCAGCCGGAGAATAAAAACAAGCGGCTATTAATTCTAAACTCATCAAAATAAAAAATATGAAACATAAAGGTATTATCTTGTCTAAATGATATTTTTTAAACTTTTGTAGCGTTTCTCCGGTTCCCATTGTCTAATTCTTATTTAAATTTTTAAATATTTCTTCTGCCTCCTGGTATCTTTGCTGTAAATTGTAAACATGAGCCAGGTCGCTGTATATTTCAGAATCCCCGGGATTGATTTCTATCGCCTTCTTAAAGGCATCTTCGGCTTTGGAGTATTCTTTACGGGAAGTATAAAACCTGCCCACCCTGACCCAGATTTGATAATCCCCGGGAGAAAGATTTAAGGCTTTTGCAAACATTTTTTCTGCCAGGACATACCTGCCTGAACGGTTATAGAGATTTGCTAAATCGATATAGATATTGGGGTCATCGGGATTGATTTCTATCGCCTTCTTAAAGGCATCTTCGGCTTTGGAGTATTCTTTACGGGAAGTATAAAACCTGGCGGTCTCAGCCCACACCTGGTAATTGCCGGGGACAAGCTTTAGAGCTTTTTTATACATTTTCTCTACTAATTCATATTTCTCTGAGCGGTTATAGAGGTCGGCTAAATCGACATAAATACTGTAAGTGCGGGGGCTGGTCTCCAATGCTTTTTTAAAAGCTTTTTCCGCCTTGGAATGCTCGCCGGTCATCATATAAGCTACGCCTAAACCATTATAAATTTCGTGTTTTGGTTTATAGCTTTCAAGGCATTCTTCAAAAATTTCTTTTGCTTGAAGATATCTTTTGTGTTGATTATAAAAGTTACCCAAACATATATATATATCGTGATTGATTACCCCCCTTTTTATCGCTTTAATAAGTATATCTTCTGCTTCGCCGGGATTATTTTTCCCCTCATAAACTCTAAAAAGGTTAATATAAAAGTCGGGATCCCGGGAATTCTCCTTCACGAGTGAGGTAAGAATTTCTTCAGCCCTTTCAAACATCCCTTCTTTAAGGTAAAGGTTTACCAAAGCCCTCTTCAGGCGGGTATTGTCCGGATCGGTAGAATAAACTTTATTAAATAACTTTTCGGCCTTATCCAACTCTCCTTCCCGCAGATAAAGGACACCCAGCTCTAAATAAGAATTAAGAACCTCGGGATTTATCTTGATAGCTCTTTCAAACATCGATTCGGCCTCTTTATATCTTTTCTGAGAGCGGTAAAGTAAAGCCAGACCCTGATAGGCTTCTGTCCGTTGGGGATCAAGAGATATGGCTTTTTTGAAATAATTTTCAGCCTCGGGATATTCCTTAAGCTTGCTGAAAAGATATCCCAGGTCAACATATATTTCTACGTTGGAAGGGTTCAGCGACAAGGCTCTTTTAAGGGCCTTCTCCGCTTTTTCAAACATTTCCAGACCTTTATAGCTTACGCCTATACCGTGAAAAGCTTCCGCACTGGTGGGATTAATTTCTAAAACCCTCCTGAAGCTCAGAAAAGCCTTTTTGTGCATACTTCTGTTCATGTAAGATATCCCTAAACCTAAATTGGCCTGGGCATTTTCCGGCTCCAAATCCACTGCCTTCTTAAAAGCTTCCTCTGCCTCCTGAGGTAAATGAAGCCTTATGCAGGATTTCCCCAGCCAAAGATAAAAATTTGCATTATCTTCGCCTAAAACCACGGCTTTCTGAAAAACATCCCGTGCCTTTTCATCCATATGCAAGGTAAAATATACTTTGCCTAAATACCCTAAAACAAACCTGTTCTCGGGAGAGATTTCATAGGCTCTCTCCAGAATCTCTTTGGCTTCTTCATACATGCCGCGCATTATATAGCTTTTGCCTAATCCTAAACACGCTTTTACATCAGAAGGTTTAACCTCCAAAGCTTTTTTAAACACTCTCTCTGCCTCGGAAGGCCGCTCATCAGAATTGTAAAAAAAGCCTAAATCGAGGTAAAGGTCGTAATTGCCCTGGTTAAGACGCAGGGACTTCAGGAACATTTCTTCCATATTATCCCATCTTTTCTGTTTTTTATATACACGCCCTATATTTACGTAATATTTATCTTTCTCCGAATGTATTAAAGCCTGCTGCGTCATTGCTGCGGGAGAATTTCTGATTACTCTGAAGGTATTTTTATCTATAAGCCACTCTGCATCTTCGGGGTCGTGGGTGAAATACCTGATTTTATTTTTTGAAAATAACCATTCATAGGTTCCTCCCCTAATAAATCTTTTCCCCATCCAAAAATTCCAGGACAAGGGCGGAAGTAAATTAACAATATCGGGATTAAGGTATATCTTATCTTCTAAGCTAATCTTGCCGTTACGCATGTAATTTTTTATCTCTGAAATCATTTTATTTAAAGGAGTGAGCTGGGCATTGACAAAAAGTACACACGAACGCACATAATAAATATTTGTTAAAGTTGCTGCACAAACCAGAAAAATAATAAAATATTTTATCCTGGAATGCTTGCAAAAGAATCTATCGAAAACAGTGATTAACATTAAGATAATCAGGGCATTAGGGATATATTGATAACGGAATTGCTGGTAGTTATAAAAATAACATTTGTTGGAAAAAAATTTCAGATGGTATAAGACCAACATGAAAGACAAAAGGAGAAAGAGCAAAAATACAAGAGTATTAAGCCTATTTTTCCTTTTTCTTCTGAGCAAGTAGAAAACCGCCGCGGACATCAATAACAGGCTAAAGACAGCCCCTAAGGTTAAAACCAGCGGGGTGGGGCGGTGATTGAGAATCAGACCGCCCAGCATGGGATTGGTACTTTCCGGGTCAATCCACAAGGGTTGGGAAATAGTGGGAAAAATATTTACCAGTATGTTAGTGTAAGCTATATTGAATAAAACCGCTATTGTGCTTCTGTTAATCAGCTTAAAAGAGGCTAATTGACTTATCAGAGAAGATGTCTGCTCCCATGTATCTATATATGTAGGTATAAGCCGGGTTGCAAAAAACCCTCCCGCATAAATCAAATAAACAGAAGCTATAAACAGAATGCACCTGTAAGTAAGTGATTTTCCGGATACCTGTTTTTTAAACAGAGAATACTCCTGCCGGGATAAAAATATTACCCCTAACGGCCAGAAGACAAAAGCTTCATATCCCAGCATGGCCAGAAGAAAAGAAAAACCCGCTAAAAATAAAGCAATAATTTTTGCGCTCCTTAAGAAACGGATATAAAGTATAAAACCTGTAAGGAAAAAAGCGAAACCGAAAGGAATAAAAGGATGGACCGTCCAGGAGACTATTTCGCAATGTGAATACAAAAAAGCAAACAAAGTAAGAAACAGAAAAGTGGCGGATCTGCGGTTGCCGAAAAGGAGCGACAATCTATAAAGTAAAATTATATTTATACAGTAAACTAAAAAATGCAGAATATGCACAAAAATAAAATCAGAACCGAAAAGTACATGCTCTGCATACAAAATCATATGGGCCAGCGGCCTGTAGGTTACGTGACCACAGCAATCTGTATTAAGTATATGGAGCCAGTCGGATAAATCTTCACCGGAATAGACACTATGAAAAAATTGAAGGGATTCCCACCAGTCACTGCGGGGAACATTATAAAAAGAAGGATAAAACACATAAAGAAGTATGCCAATTAAAAGAAAAAAATATACAATCGTACCTCTTCTTTTCAGAAAATCTGTGATTGATTTTATGTTAATCTTCATAAAGTTTAGGAAAGATACCGGCCAAAAACTTTTTCTGCCTAAGGAAATTTAAAAAATTTTCTTTAATCGTACGATAAGCAACCTCATATTGCACCCTATAGGTATAACGGATTCCTTTGTTC
>WJKZ01000245.1 GCA_014728785.1 Candidatus Omnitrophota bacterium | reverse complement strand
CCTCAGTACAGGTATCCCCTTTATCAGTATGCATAGCTTTAACTTTTCCTCCCTGAATCCCGCACACACAGTAATCACCTATCTTCAATTTCCCCTCTTTTATCACTACTGTGGCTAAGACACCTTTACCCTTGGAGAGTCTACCCTCTATAACCACTCCTAAGGCAGGCCGCTCATAGTCAGCCTTTAGCTCCATCATGTCGGCGTGCAGAATTATCAAATCAAGCAATTCACCTATACCCTGACCGGTCTTCGCGGACACGCCGACAGTTGTGGTTTTACCTCCCCATTCTTCAGGAACCAGCTCCAGCCGGGAAAGCTGCTGTCTTACCACATCCATATCGGCATTGGGTTTATCTATTTTATTAACGGCTATCACTATAGGGACATCTGCTGCCCTGGCATGGTCAACAGCCTCAACAGTCTGGGGCTTAACTCCTTCATCGGCGGCAACCACCAGAATTACAATATCAGTGATACTGGCACCTCTGGCTCTCATGGCGGTAAATGTTTCATGCCCCGGGGTGTCAATAAAAGTAACTTTTCCTTTTTCAGCCTCCACCTGATAAGCACCGATATGCTGAGTTATTCCGCCGGTTTCCTTCTCGGCTACCCGGCTTTTCCTTATATAGTCCAGTATGCTGGTCTTACCGTGGTCGATATGGCCCATAAGAGTCACGATGGGAGCGCGTTTAGCAAGATTTTTGGACTCTACATTTAATATCTGCTCCTCTTTGAGAGGAATCTTACAAAGGTTGACTTTATAATCATAAGCTATGCCG
This sequence comes from Candidatus Omnitrophota bacterium, assembly GCA_014728785.1. Taxonomy (GTDB): domain Bacteria; phylum Omnitrophota; class Gorgyraeia; order Duberdicusellales; family 4484-171; genus WJKZ01. The sequence continues at coordinate 5,254 of WJKZ01000245.1, read as the reverse complement.
GAGGCAGTTTCTTCATCAAGACCTTGATTAATTGTGAAAAACTTACCTTTTTTCATTAAATTGCTCATGAGCTCGGAAGGCTTCATATTTAATTTGACAGCTAAATCTTTGACGGTTATAGGAAAATCTACGTTGATTACATTATTTTCTATCTCTTTTTTCTGCAGTTCTTCAACCTCATGTTTTATAATTTCGGCGGTATCCTCATCCACGCTGGACATGTGATTTTTGACCGGAAAGTTAAGTTTCTTGAGTTTCTCTATAAGCTCCTTACTGTCTATTTTCAAATCTTTAGCCAATTCATAAATTCTCATAAGACAATTTCTCCTTTTTGTTCGTTAGGTAGTAAAACAATCCATAATAACCGGTGTTTATAGTTAAAAAGCGGCTTACTCTTCTTTATCTTCCTTCTTTTCTCTTTCGTCTGATTCTCCGGCTTTTTCCTCCTCCGGCGCCTCCGTACCTTGAGAATCTTTATTTTTTTCTTCCGGAATATCTTCAGAAGGCTCTACCCCGGAATTATTTTTTTCTTCAGACTTTCCGGCCTCCTCCTGTGAAGAAAGCTCATCCTTATCTTTATCGGTTTTTTCGCTATTTTTTGGTTTATCTTCTCTTCTGGTTTTAGGATTCTCCGCAATGAATTTTCTCATCTCATCTATAATACTTGAGGCTTTTTTATTTCCTATTCCTTTTAGTTTAGACAAATTTTTAGGTTCACTTCTTGCCAGGCTCTCCGGGTCCCCCAGGCCAGCATCTACCAGGGTTTCTGCGGCCTTTTTTCCTATGCTTTTAAATTCCTGCAGGTGCTTCACCGCCTCTTCTATACTTTCTTTGGAACGTACATCTATTTCCCAGTCTACCAGCCGTGAAGCCAGTCTTACATTTTGCCCCTTTCTACCTATGGCCAGCGATAGCTGATCGGAATTGACTAAAATTTTAGCCCTTTTACTCTCTCTGTCTAACTCAATCATCGAAATTGTCGCCGGCGAGAGCGCTGCCTTTATAAACTCTTTTATATCTTCGCTCCACCTTATAATATCTATCTTCTCTCCGCGCAGCTCTTCTATTATATTCTTAACTCTGGAACCCCTTATACCCACACAGGCCCCTACGCAATCAACCTTATCATCCTTTGAAAATACCGCAATTTTAGTCCTCTCCCCGGCTTCTCTGGCAATAGACTTCACCTCTACTATCCCTTCATAAATTTCAGGGACCTCCAGGGCGAAAAGTTTTTTTACCAGACCTTCGTGCCGTCGGGAAAGGATTATCTGGGTGCCTTTCTCCTTTTTTACCTCATAAACAAAAGCCTTCACCCGCTCTCCCAGCCTGAACTTATCCAGGGGGGAGAGAAAAGAATGGGGTATAATCCCTTCGGCTTTACCCATCAAATCCAGAATTACAGCTCTTTTCTCCAACCTGTAGACTATACCGCTGACTATACTGCCTTCCTTGCCCTTAAATTCCGAATAAATATTATCTTTCTCGGCTTCCCGTATCTTCTGGATAATTACCTGACGAGCAGTCTGAGCGGCAATCCGTCCGAACTCTTTTGAGGCTATCTCTTTGTTGCCTATATAAACCTTTATATCTCCTTTGGCCGAATCTATTTCTACCTTGACCTCCTCTTCCGAAGAAGTCAATTTAGCAATCTTTTTGGCAGCCACCGTTAAAGCATACTGCACGGCTTCCAGGAGAACACTCCTGTCCAGGCCTTTTTCTCTTTCCAGTTGAGCCAATATACTTAAAAACTCTTTTTTCACTTCTACATTCCTCCTTTAATTTCTTAACACGTATCAGGTAATCATTGATTCAGTAATAACTAAGTTCTTATCTTCTCTTTAGCGATACTCACCTTATCTAATTCTATTTTAAATGATTTATTACCGCGGCTTCTGAACAATATAAACCCATCCCCCGTATCTTCTATTACCCCTTCCAGGTATTTAACTCCTTCTAAGGGTTCCTTAAGCCATAAAGAAACATCTCTTCCCTTGGTCCGGGCAAAATCTTTAAGCTCCCTCAGCGGCCTGTTTAAACCCGGAGAATTTACCTCTACCTTGAAATCATCACCGGCAATGTCGCTATTATCGAGAAATTTAAAGATAAGCTTGTTGGCCCTGGCACAATCATCCATTTTTATTCCGCCTTCAGGATAATCAGCCAGGCAACGCACTATATACACGCCGCTTGAAAAAAACATTTTAAAATCTACCAGCTCAAAGCCTAAATCCTGCAAAATCTCTTCGGCTTTCTGCCTGATAACTCTTTTTTTGTCATCCAGCGTATTCATCTTCGATAAACGAAATTACCTCTTCTTTGGAAAACGAAAGTTTTTTTCTGTCTTTCCTGATTTCTACATCTATTTTTCCGCTCTCCTTATACTTTTTTCCCATGATCAGAATATAAGGATTCCCGATAAGGTAGGCGTCGTTAAACTTAACGCCGGCGGCTTCGTTGCGTTCATCCACCAGGACGGAATATCCCCGGGAATTCAGCTCTTCTTCTACCCTGAAAGCATCCTCTTTTAAATCTTCGCCCAAGACAATAAGACTTACATCAAAAGGAGAAACCTTCCTGGGCCAGATTATTCCTTTTTCATCCGAGCTGACCTCGGCAATGGCTGAAAGTATACGGCTGACTCCTATGCCGTAGCACCCCATAATAAAAGGCTTTCTCTCGCCGGTTTCATCTAAAAACAGCCCTTGTTGGGCCAGGGAATATTTTGTGCCCAGTTTAAATATGTGCCCTATTTCTATATTTTTTTCCGGGGTTAATTTTTCTCTGCACCGGGGACACTCACCGGCATCTTTATAATACTTTCCGCATTTTCCGCACTTTAAAAGCACGTCTTCCCCTATCCCTGAAGGCACCATAAACTCATGGGAAAGGCTGCCCCCCATTGCTCCGGAATCTGCTTCCACCATTACAAAATCCAGTCCGCACTCTGCGAATATTTTTTTATAGGCATAAAGCATCTTCTCATAATTCTTATCCAGACCTTCCTCGTCCGCATCAAAACTGTAGGCGTCTTTCATGATAAATTCGCAACTGCGCATCAGGCCGAAACGCGGCCTGGGCTCATCCCGGAACTTTGTCTGTATCTGATAAAGTACACAGGGCAGTTGTTTATAGGAAACCAGATACCTTCTGGCTATTTCGGTAATTTCCTCTTCATGCGTAGGCCCCAGGCACAGCTCTCTTTCCTTCCGGTCGGAAAAACGGAACATTACCTCTGCCAGGTCCTTGTCTCTTCCGGTTTTACGCCACATCTCTATAGGCTGAAGAGCACTCATCAATAATTCCTGAGCGCCGCAGGAATTCATATTCCTGCGTATTATCGAGTTTATCTTATCCAGCACCCTCCAGGCCAGAGGAAGATAGGAGTAAATGCCCGAAGAAACCATAAAAAGAAAACATCCTTTCAGCAGCAGCTTATGACTCCGGCATTCAGCTACTTTAGGGTCCTGCCGCGCTGTAAAAATAAAACTTTCTGAAAATTTCATCTTAAATCACGTCCGTTTCACTTAAAAATACTTTCTTTTATGCTGACGCCTTTCTTCCGGAAAATCGGGAAAAAGCTCGGCTTGCCGAAAGCCTTAAACTCACCTTTGACTTTGAAATCCTCGGTGACCTCTTCCACTTCATAACGGAATATATCCTTCAATACAATTGTGTTTTCTTTGAGGCTTTCGACCTCCGTTACATGGGTAATCTTCCTTGAACCGTCGGGAAGCTGCTCGTGCTGGACTATCAAATCCAGGCCGGATGCTATCTGCTGCCTTATCGCCCAGGTAGGCAAATTAATAGTTGCATACAAAGCTGTTGTTTCCAGACGGGTTATCGTATCCGAAGGACTTGAGGCATGTATTACGGCAAGACATCCCCGGTGGCCGCTGTTAAGCGCCTGAAGATAATCCATCGCCTCTTCTCCCCTTACCTCACCCAAAATTATACGCGTCGGTCTCATCCTCAATGTATTGCGGAACAAGGCGCGAATGGTTATTTCTCCCTTACCTTCTATATTCGGGGGCCTGGTAAGCAGCCTCACTATATGGTCCTGCTGGAGATTCAACTCCAGAGCATCTTCGATTGTGATAATCCTTTCCTGGCTGTCGATATAGGAAGATAAAACTTCAAGGGTGGTTGTTTTACCTGAACCTGTGGCACCCGAAAAAATTATATTAACTTTAGCTTTAATACAAGCAACGAAAAATTCCGCTATTCTCTCGTCAATCGTCCCCAGCCTCACCAGATCGTCTACCTTCTGAATGGAACGTAAGAATTTCCTGATGGTCACACTGGCCCCTCCTACCGAAAGGGGAGGAAGTATTACGTTTACCCTGGAACCGTCATTAAGAGAAAAATCGACAAAAGGCACCGATTCATCGACCCTTCTTCCCGTAGGAGAAATCATCTTCTCGATTATATATTTTAAATGGTCGTTACTTTCGAACTTAACTCCTGAGGTGCTTTTATGCCCTCCTTTTTCTATATAAACCTTATTGGGGCCGTTTATCATAATTTCTGTGACATCTTCATCTTCCATCAGCTGCTGCAGAGGCCCTAATCCCATATAGTCGGCGCAAAGTGAATTTACAATCTGCTGCTTTATTTTATCGGTCACATCGAGGTATTTACCGTTTTCCTGCATGTGCTTAAAAAACAGGTCGGCCCTCTCTCTCACGAAATCAGGAGTAAGGTCATCTTTTTTGCTGATCCACATACTGATTTCGCGGCGAATCTCATTTTTGATTTTGTTTAGATTCATAATTTCCTAACCTCACCTATTAAATCTTCTATTATTCTTCCGGGAGAACTCTTGCTGATAATTCTTTTTCCTTTAAAAATCAAAGCCTTATTTTTTCCGAAAGCAGCTCCTATATCCGCCTGAGTCGCTTCGCCGGGGCCGTTTACGATACAACCCATAACCGCGATGCGCAAAGGCTTGCGCAAATTTTCTTTATCCAGGATTTTTTTTAATTTTTCGGTGATACCTATAAGGTCAACCTCGCACCGCGAACAAGTCGGGCAAGAAATAATCTCCGGGCCGAACCTGCGCAGGCCGAGCGCCTGAAGAATATTTTTTGCAACCCTTACCTCCCAGAAAGAAGGTGCGGTAAGAGAAACTCTTATTATATCACCGATTCTGCCATAAAGAAGGTTGCCTAAACCGGCGGAAGATTTAACCACCCCTTCAAGAAAATTTCCTGTAGCAGTAATGCCTAAATGAACAGGGTAATCTTTTTTCTCT
>WJKZ01000244.1 GCA_014728785.1 Candidatus Omnitrophota bacterium | reverse complement strand
TTTTCGATGAAAAAAAAGATAAATGGAGAATTTTAAGGGTTTTAAAATTAATCATTTATCTTAAAAATAAGAGATTCGACACTGTCTTTTTTATCCAGCGTTCATTCACCCGTATCTTTTTGTGTTTCTTGGCACGGATTCCCGAGAGAATAGGCTACAGACGGCTGAAAACTTATCCTTTGCTGACTAAAACGATTTCTCCTCCGGCAAGTACTGTACACAGGCAGAATTACTATCTGGAGCTTTTCCGAAAAAACGGCATACCAATAAAAAACACGATTCCCCGGATTTTGCCGCCGGAATCAAAAATAAAACATTACACTTTTTTTGTCAGGAATCTCAAAAAGAAATACTCCTGCATTGCCGGTATTAACCCTTCCGCTAACTGGAAACTTAAACGCTGGCCGGCCAAAAACTTTTCCGCCTTGGCACAGGAGCTTTCCGCTAAATTTAACTGTGCCGTGTTTCTTTTCGGAACTCGTAAGGATTGCGGTATAGCCGAAGAGGTTGTTAAAGGATGTTCTGAACAAATATATAATTTCTGCGGTAAAACTGATTTAAATGGATTGATTGCCTTGTTGTCGTTTGTGGACGTGTTTATATCTGCAGATTCAGGCCCGGCTCATCTTGTATCAGCCCTGAATAAGCCCACTATAGTAATTTTTGGGCCTACCTCAGAGGAAATAACCGCCCCCAGAGGCTTAAAAACAGAAACGCTCAGAATGCACAACTCTTGCTCTCTGCCCTGTTATGTGCTTGACTGCCCGGATAATGTCTGCATGAAGATGGTTAAAGTCGAAGATGTTTTGTCCAAAGTTAAAAAGCTGATTAACCATGAATTACAAAATCCTGATAAATTTTCCTACAAACATAGGTGATACTTTCTTAAGCTTAGCCGCTGTAGACAAGATCCGCGGTAATTATCCTGAAGGGACAATAACTGCCATAGCTTCTCCCCGCAACAAAGAATTGTTGTTACGTAATACGTCTGTTAACGAAGTAATTACTTTTGATAAGAAATGGAAGTGGAGTCAGAAATTATCTTTTGCCCGCGATTTACGGAACAAATATGATATTATAGTTGATTTTAAAAATTCTTTTTTACCTGTAATTATCGGAGTAAAAAAACACACACCGTTTATAAGGAAATTTCCTAAGGACAGCCATCTGAAGGACAGATATCTGCAATTGGTAAGTAAATTAGCTCCCCAACCTACCACTGTTAAAAGTGATTTTATTCTTAACGACATCGAACGGCAAAAATACGAATCTCTTCTTAAAAGCAAGACTATTTTTATCGCCTGCTCGTCTTTGTCACGCATAAAAGAATACCCTAAGGAGTACCTGGATGAAGTAGTGAAGAAGGTAATCAAAAAATATCCGGTAGCCATACTGGGAGTAAAACAAGATAAATATTTATACGATGAGATTATTGACCGGTATGATGTAATCAATCTTTTAGGGAAAACCAGAATTTTTGAAATCTTTTATCTTATCAAAAGATATGCCCTGCTTATGCTCTGTGTGGATTCTGCAATATGCCATCTGTCAAGTTATGCTGATGTACCTACCATAGGCCTGTTCGGACCTACTCCTGCTTACCGCAGTTACCCCTGGGCGGATAATTCAAGAATCATAAAAAGAGAAGATTTAGAATGCGCCCCCTGCGACAAACCGTATTGCAGCCACAACTTTGAATGCATGAAAATAGAACCGATGCGTATAGTGGAGGAGATAGAAAACTTAAATGCCGGTAAATGAATTATAAACTTCAATCGATGACGGAGAAAAACAACACTCCCCCTCAGAAAATACTCTTAGTACGGACAGACAGGCTGGGAGACGTGGTCTTATCTACGCCTGCTATAAAGATCATCAAAGACAATTTTCCTTCAGCGAGCATTTCTTTTCTCTGTCAGCCATCTACCCGGGAGGTCTTGGAAGGTAATCCTTATCTTGATGAAGTAATAATCTGCGACAAATACGGAAAACACCGGAATATCCCGGGGCTGTGCAGGCTTATATGGTCTATCCGGAGAAAAAAATTTGACTGGGCAATAATACTTCATCCGACCAACAGAGTACATATAATAGCTTTTCTTGCCGGAATACCGCTAAGAATAGGCTGGGATAAAAAATCCGCATTTCTGCTTACCCGTAAATTACCTCACCTGAAACATAAAGGCATAAAACATGAGTCGGAATATAATCTCGACATACTAAAGGAACTGGGACTCACCATCACCAGTCCGTGCTTTTATTTTCCGAATAAAGAATCAGCCACACAGAAGGTAAATCTTCTGCTGCAGAAGCAGAAGGCGCTGTCAAAGAAACTGGTAGCGGTACATCCTTCGGCATCCTGTGCCTCAAAGCGATGGCCTCAAATCAAATTCATACGTCTCATACGCCTAATTAAAAATGATTTCCCCGATGTAATTATTGCGCTTCTGACGTCTGAAAAAGAATCTCAATTTGCCGATAAGATAGCTGAAGAAAAGGAGATTCTGGATCTCCGGGGTAAATTAAGCATACCGGAGATAGGTGCCTTATTAAAAAAATCAATCCTGTTCATTTCCAATGATTCGGGACCGGTCCATATCTCAGCCGCATTAGACACACCGGTAATATCGATTTTTGGGCGCAATGACCCCGGTATATCTCCCAGACGGTGGAAGCCTCTGGGCCGGGATTGTTTTTACCTGAAGGAGGAAACCGGCTGCCAGCCCTGCCTTGCTCATAATTGCACAAAAAATTTTTTATGCTTGCAAACGCTGACTGCTGAAAGAGTATATTCTCTCGCCAAAAAGATTATTTCATCCTCAAGTGTTGAAACAATAAATAGTGACACCCCCCTATAAACTTACTAGCCGTTCCGGCTGAAAAAGGAGTTTAAAAAAATACATTGTCTATATCGTAACTGTATTTTTTATTTTAATAGAATTTTGAAAGAAAAGTGTTATAATAAAACGATATTTTATTAAAATTCAATTCAGCCGAAAACCAGAGTATGAAAAAATCGTTTTCTCTTACTATGACCGGAGCCAATAACCTGGGTATCGGATTATTCCGCTATACGCTTGCCCCCGAAGAAGGTAACTGGGAGGTTAATTCCAAATTTTATACCATGCTGGGATACAATTC
>WJKZ01000243.1 GCA_014728785.1 Candidatus Omnitrophota bacterium | reverse complement strand
TCTCAGCTTCCTGTAAGATACATAAAAGGTGTAGGCCCCCGCCGGGAGAAGTTGTTTAATAATTTAGGTGTTTGGGCTGCCGATGACCTCTTGAGATACTTTCCCTTTCGTTACCAGGATAAAAGAAATTTTGTAAAAGTGGAAGGTTTAAAAGAGGGGGTATTTGCGGCTGTAGAGGGCATAGTCTGCAAAGTACGGTATAAACAGATACCTTACTTTTTGACTTCAAGAAGGGTAAGGCATATCTTTGAGATTGTCCTGGGAGACGATACGGGTAAGATTAAATGTGTTTGGTTTAATCAAAAATATCTTACCGGCATAATAAAGGAAGGCGATAAGCTGATAGTTTACGGAAAACCTTCTCTTTACAAGGGGGTTTTTCAGATAATTTCTCCTGAATTCACAACCTCCAAAGATAAAGACGATATAAATGTGGGCAGGATTGTGGGGACTTACAGGTTGCCTAAAGAGTTACGTCAGAGGTTCATGCGCAGGATAATCTCCGGTATTTTAGATAAATATGCAAGAGACTATCAGGACCCCATCCCCTTCCATATCAGGAAAAAGAGAAACTTGCTTAATATCCGGGAGAGTTTTTCGGAAATTCATTTTCCTTCTTCTTGGGACAAGGCTGCTCAGGCCAGAGAACGGTTTATATTTGAAGAGCTCTTTCTCTCTCAGGTATTAGTATATTTGCGCAAAGCCAGGCATACTTATCAGGAAGGGGTGCCTTTGAAAATAAACGAAGGGTGGATAGAGAAGATTAAAAAAGGCCTGGAATTTGAGCTTACGCCTTTCCAGGATAAAGCAGTCCACGATATTTTTAGAGATATGTCAAAGCCTTATCCTATGCACAGGCTGCTTCAGGGAGATGTGGGCTGCGGTAAAACCGTGGTAGCCGCTTTTGCTGCAGCTTTTTGTCTTTCCTGCGGCTGGCAGGTGGCTTTCATGGTCCCTACGGAAGTTTTAGCTTTTCAGCACACCCGTACTTTAAGCAGGTTTTTTAAAGGGTTGGGTTTTGAAGAAGATGGAATCAAAGCTCTGACCTCTTCGGTTTCCCAAAAGGAAAAGGAAAATATATATAAGTATCTGGGAAACGGTAAGTTAAAGTTAGTAATCGGCACTCATTCTTTACTCCAGGAGAAGGTAAAATTTAAAAATTTAGGCCTTGTGATAATCGATGAACAGCATAAATTCGGAGTCGCTCAGCGTGCCCTCTTACCCAAAAAGAGTGTTTTGTCTCCCCACTGTCTGGTTATGAGCGCTACCCCCATACCCCGAAGTCTTGCCCTTTCTCTTTATGGAGACTTGGACTTATCGGTTATAAAAGAAATGCCCGCCGGCAGGGTAAGTCCGGATACTATCTGGGTCCAGGAAGATAAGAGAGCCTGGGTCTATGATTTTATAGAGGGAGAGTTACGCAAAAAACGCCAGGCTTATATAGTTTACCCGCTAATAGAGGAAGGCGAAGAGGAAGAAATCAGGTCTTTAAAACAGATGCAGCGGGAGCTGGCCAAACGTTTCTCGTCTTTTTCTTTAGGGGTTTTTCACGGAAAAATGAAAAACGAAGAAAAAATGGCCACAATCGAAAAATTCAGAAATCAAAAAATCAAACTGTTGATATCGACTAATGTTATAGAAGTCGGGGTCAATATCGAAAATGCCACTGTGATGGTGGTAGAGAATCCGGAAAGATTCGGCCTGGCCCAGCTCCATCAATTGCGGGGCAGGATACAGCGTTCACACCATAAACCGTTTTTTATATTAATAAGCAATGACAGCATATCTTCTTTGGCCCGACAGCGCCTTGAGACGATAAAAGAAGAAAGAGACGGTTTTAAAATCGCGGAAGAAGATTTGAAGATTAGAGGGCCGGGAGATTTTTTCGGTAATATCCAGCATGGCCTTCCGGATTTAAGCGTAGCTAATCCGGTTAAAGACCTGGATGTTTTAAAGCAAGCCCGTTTTTTTGCTTACAATACCGTCAAATACGACCCCTATCTCAAAAAAACTTCTAATCGTTATCTGAGAGAATATCTGGAAATACGTTTTAAAGGGCATTTTTCTTTTCGGGAGCATATAGATACCGGTTCTAAAAAATCATTATAAAATTTAAGATATGCGCATTTGCGGCGGCGAGTTCAGAGGCAGAAAAATAAGCGTGCCCCGGGGGGTGCGTCCTGTATCTTTAAGGGTGAAAGAAGCTTGTTTCAATATTATAAAAGAAGTCTTACCTTCTGCCGGGGTGCTGGATCTTTTCGCCGGTACCGGTTCTCTGGGACTGGAAGCAATATCGCAAGGGGCGAAAGATGTTTATTTTGCAGAAAAAACCAGGAACCATTATAAGATTTTACTGGCTAACATAGAAAGTTTCGGGGTTGAGGATAAAAGCGTTGTTTTTTTTGGCGACTGCTTTGAATTTTTAAAGAAACTGGTCCAGGAAGGCCTTAAATTCGATATAATCTTTCTTGACCCTCCTTACTACAAGGGGTTAATTAGAAAAACCTTGCAAGCAATTAAAGATTATGATATATTGGCGCATTCTGGTTTCATAGTTTCTTTCTGCTATTATAAAGATATTTTTATAGAAGAAAGCGGCGAATTTTTTCTTGTCCTGAAAAAGAAATACGGCCAAACCCTTCTTCTAATACATAAAATAAAATGAAAGTAGCGATTTGCCCCGGAACCTTTGATCCTATAACTAAAGGCCATATAGATATAATTGCCAGAGCTACTTCTATTTTCGACAAAGTGATAGTGGCGGTAGTTAAGAAACCCTCCAAGGATACTCTTTTTTCCTATGAAGAAAGAGTTTCTATGGTGGTAGAAGTGATTAAAGAGCTAAAAGGCGTTGAAGCAGAAGGTTTTGAAGGCCTGGTTGTTGATTATGCTAAAAAGAAAGGTGCACAGGCTATAATAAGGGGGCTTAGAATGATTTCCGACTTTGAGTACGAGTTCCAGATGGCTATGACCAACCGCAGCTTGTCTCAGCAGGTGGAGACTATCCTTCTTATGCCGCATCCGGAATATTCATACATTTCTTCCCGCCTTATAAAAGAAGCAGCCTTTTTGGGAGCAGACTTAAGCAAGTTTCTGCCTTCGAAAGTATTAAACCTGCTCAGTAAAAAAGTAAAAGCAGGAAATAAAATTTAAAATATGCCCGCTTTCATGAAAGTATCCGTAGAAGACTTAAAAAGAAAAGAGATGACGGTCAGCGAGGATATTCCGGCTGCCGATTGGGATATGGACAGCTTCGATGTAAAATTTTTAAACGATCTCCATATAGTATGCAAATTTTTCCTGGCTTACAAAGAAGTTGTTGCCGATGCCCAGGTAACCGTTAACAGGAAAATAATCTGTTCACGCTGTCTCGGTGAGGTCTGTCAGATAGTAAAACAAAATTTTATAAAGAGTTATGAGATTGACAAGTTAGATAAATTTCTTGATATAGACAAGGACATCCGGGAGGAAATTTTACTTAACTTTCCCTTGAAAGTTCTCTGCTCCAGTAAATGCAAGGGGCTGTGTCCGGGTTGCGGCGCAAACCTTAATATTGAAGCTTGCAAGTGCAGGGACAAGTAACTAAAATAATTTAAAAGTTTACAGGAGGATTAAATGGCCCATCCTAAAAGAAAAACTTCTAAATCACGCGGCAGGAAGAGAAGGACACATCAGAGAGTAAGCGTACCTTCTTTGGTAGAGTGTAAGAATTGCCGGCGTCTTAAGCCCGCGCACATGGTTTGCCCTTTTTGCGGCTATTACCGTAATAAGGAAATAATAGAGATTAAAGTAAAAGAGTCTAAGAAAAAACGCTGATTGATTTAAACCTTAGACGGCCAAACTACGGAGGAAGAGTGTCTTACAAGGTCGGAATTGATGTATCCGGAGGGGATTATGCCCCAAAAGAGATTATTAAAGGAGCAATGCTCGCCAAGCAGGAATTCGGCGCCGATACGGTTCTTATAGGAAGGGTAGAAGAGATTGAAGAACAACTTTCTTTGTACGGCTGTTCTTCTCATGATTTCTCTCTGGTAGATGCTCCCCAAAACATAGAAATGGCAGAGTCTCCCGCCGCTTCCATCCGGAGAAAAAAGAAATCTTCTATTGTTGTGGGTACATCTCTGCTTAAAGAAAAAAAGATAGATGCTTTTGTCTCCTGCGGCAATACCGGCGCTGTTGTCTGTGCTTCTACTCTGATATTGGGGCTGATAGAGGGGGTAGAGCGGCCGGGGATAGCGTTGATGCTACCTACAAAGAAAGGGATTTCTCTGGTGGTAGACGTGGGAGCGAACATAGACTGCAAGCCCTTGCATCTTTTTCAATACGGGATAATGGCTTCTGTTTATTATAAGCTGGTCCTTAACAAAAAGGATCCCACCGTGGCCCTGCTGAATATAGGCGAAGAAGCCACCAAAGGCTCCGAAATATTGAAAAACCTACATCAGCTTTTTTACTCCTCTTCCCTTAATTTCAAAGGAAATTTAGAGGCGAGAGATATACTTTCCGGTAAATACGATTGTATAATTTGTGACGGTTTTGTGGGAAATGTCGCCTTAAAAGTGGTTGAGGGGAGCGCTGAAACAGTAGGGAGGTTTTTGGTCGAGACAATAGGCAGAGGTTTTTGGGGGAAATTGAATTTATTCATGATTAAAAACAGATTAAAAAAGTTCAAAGGCCTTCTTGATTATGCCGAATACGGAGGAGCGCCTCTTTTGGGAGTTGAAGGTATTGTCATAATAGGGCACGGCCGCTCCAACCATTTAGCTGTAAAAAACGCCATAAAGGTTGCTCTTCGGGAGGTAGAGAGAAACTTAACAACCGAAATAAACAGGAGAGTAAATGAAATCTGCCAGGATAGCGGGGTTAGGCAAATGCTTGCCCCCTAATGTACTCACTAATGCCGACCTGGAAAAGAAGGTAGATACCTCCGATGAGTGGATAATTACGCGTACCGGAATACGGGAAAGAAGAATAGTAAAGGCAGGAGAAAGCGCATCCGATTTAGCCAGGGAAGCATCTCTTCAGGCATTGAAAAGAGCAGGGATAAAAGCCAAGGATCTGGATCTGATTATAGTGGCCACCATAACCCCCGATACTCAATTTCCGGCCACAGCCTGTCATCTTCAAAATGCCATAAAGGCCACTAATGCGATTTGCTTTGATATTTCAGCCGCCTGTGCCGGTTTTGTGTATGCTTTAAATACTGCCTGGCAATTCATAAAAGGCGGTTTGTATGAAAAGATTTTAATTGTGGGCAGCGAAGTCCTTTCTTCCATAACCGACTGGGAAGACCGTTCTACCTGTGTTTTGTTTGGCGACGGAGCAGGGGCAGCCGTTCTTCTGCCCACCACTTCCGATAAAGGAGTTTTAAGTTCTTACATGGGCTCTGACGGTTCCCAGACAGATATCCTGATTGTTCCCGGCGGAGGTTCCCGTTGCCCCGCAAGTATAGATACTTTAAAGAAAAAGCTCCATTATATAAAGATGAGAGGTAATGAACTTTTCCGTATTGCAGTAAGGGTGATGGCCGAAGCGGCCGAAAAGGCTATTACCAACGTAGGTTTACAGACTTCAGATATCGATATTCTGGTGCCTCACCAGGCTAATAAAAGGATTATCGACGCTGTAGCCCAGAGGTTAAAAATTCCCCGCGAGAAGGTTTATATGAATGTTGACCGTTACGGCAACATGTCTTCGGCTTCCAGTGCCGTAGCTTTATGCGAGGCGTGGGAGAAGGGCGAAATTAAAGACGGAGACCTGGTGGTACTGGATGCTTTCGGGGCCGGCCTCGTCTGGGGAAGCTGCGTTATAAGATGGGTTTAGGCAAAAAATACTTTAAGAACGATGAAAAAGGCTATAATTTTTCCCGGTCAGGGTTCTCAATATTCAGGTATGGGCAGGGAACTTTACGATAATTCCCCCCGGGCCAGAGATATATTCCATAAAATTGACGAAATATGCGGTTTTTCCTTATCAAGCAAGTGTTTTGAAGCAGGGGCCGATGAGCTCAAAGATACCTCTGTTCAACAATTAGCTATTTTGGCAGTCAGTATTGCTGCTTTTGAAGTTTTCAGGGAAAGCCGGGATATAGATATTGATTTTTTATCAGGATTAAGTTTGGGCGAGTATACCTGTATTTATGCCGGCGGAGTGGTTTCCCTGGAAGATGTAATAGTACTGGTAAGGGAAAGAGCCGCGGCAATGGCTGATGCTGGCTGTCGCAACCCTTCTGCTATGCTGGCAATAATAGGTATTGAAAGAAAAAGGCTCCAGCAGCTGGCAGAGGAGATTGGTTTTTTCATTGCCAACATTAACTCTCCCAATCAAGTGGTTATTTCTCTCAGCCGTTCCGAGAAGGAAAAGATAAAAGGAGCCTTGGAGCCGGAGTGCAGCAGAATTGTAGAACTGGATGTCAGCGGAGGATTCCACTCCCCTTTTATGGACCCTGCTAAAAATTATCTGGAAAATGTTATGTCTTCTCTGGAATTCAGAGATTCTTCCGTTCCTATTGTAAGCAATTTTACTTCACGCCCCCATATAAAAGCTTCAGAGATAAAAAATAATCTCCTGAAACAGTTAGTCTCACCCGTCTTATGGAATGATTGTGTAGAATATATGACTGGTGAAGGGGTAGGGGTTTTATTTGAGATAGGCCCTTCTAAAGTACTGAGAGGTCTGGTGCGTAAAATAAGGCCCGGGCTTAAGGTAGTTAATATAGAGAAAAATAAGGATTTAGAGAATTTAG
This sequence comes from Candidatus Omnitrophota bacterium, assembly GCA_014728785.1. Taxonomy (GTDB): domain Bacteria; phylum Omnitrophota; class Gorgyraeia; order Duberdicusellales; family 4484-171; genus WJKZ01. Next base: position 1,094 of record WJKZ01000243.1, on the reverse strand, counting down.
ATATTTAAAATCTAACTTTAGGAGCAAATCCCCGAAAAGTTAAGAATCAGGAGGCCAGATGAGATTTAGTGGTAAAGTGGTATTGGTTACAGGTGGAGCCCAGGGGATAGGCAGGCAAATAGCCACCGATTTTGCCAAAGGCGGGGCTAAAGTGGTACTTTTTGACCTTAATGCGGAAGCGCTTAAGGAGACCTCAGAGGAGCTCTCCCAGTATTCTGAGGTAGAAAATTACCCTGTAGATGTTACTGATTCGGCGAGTGTTGAAAGTGCTGTTAATAAAATTATTGACAACTCATCAAAGATTGATATATTAATTAACAATGCTGGCATAACCCGTGATAATTTAACCTTCAGGCTCTCTGATAACGACTGGGATAAGGTACTTGCAATCAATCTGAAAGGAGCATTTATATGTTCCCGTATATGTGCCAGACATATGGTCAAACGCCGCTACGGTAAAATTGTAAATATCTCTTCTATTATAGGGATAGTAGGAAATGCGGGACAGGCCAATTATTCGGCGTCCAAAGCAGGCCTTATTGGTCTTACCAAATCTATGGCTAAAGAAATTGGTTCCAGAAATGTGTGCATTAATGCGGTTGCTCCGGGCTATATACAGACTAAAATGACCGATGTTCTCCCGGAGAAGGTAAAAGAAGAGATGTTGAAGAGGATACCTTTAGGCCGGCTGGGAACTCCCGGGGATGTATCCTCGGCAGTTTTATTCCTGGCATCAGACAGTTCGGATTACATAACCGGTCAAGTTTTGGTAGTTGATGGCGGTATGATTTAGTAAAGACAAAAGGAGGTATTATGGGCGTTGAAGATAAAGTAAAAGATATCATCTCGGAACAGTTAGGGGTAAAAAAAGAAGAGATCAAGCCCGAAAGTTCTTTTATCGATGATTTGGGAGCCGATTCTCTTGATACGGTTGAGGTAGTAATGGCATTAGAAGAGGAGTTCGGTATAGAGATACCCGATGAAGATGCTGAGAAGATTACAACAGTAGGCCAGGCAATAGAATATATTGAAAATAAAATAGAAAAGAAAGAAGGATAGTTTTTTTGAAAATGAGGCGAGTAGTTGTTACTGGC
>WJKZ01000242.1 GCA_014728785.1 Candidatus Omnitrophota bacterium | reverse complement strand
TTATAAACCAATAGCACGGTTAGAGAAACCCTTAAAGGAGAGGCAATGAGGTATAGGGTAAGCTGGCAGATTTTGTTGGGTATAGCCCTGGTATTTCTCTCTATAGCTGTTTACTTTGTGCATTTTCTCATTTTCCGGGACCTGCACCATATCTTAATATATCTTGTCGGTGATATAGCTTTTGTGTTTCTGGAGGTTTTACTGGTGACCCTCATTATCCATAATCTTTTAAGTTACCGTGAAAAAAGGAATCTGCTAAACAAGCTTAATATGGTAATAGGAACTTTTTTTAGCGAGGTGGGCACACCCTTACTTGAAATGCTAAGTGATTTAGATGAGAATTTATCTTCCGCCGGGTCCAGATTGGTAATAAAAACTGACTGGGGGAATAAGGAAATTCTGGAAGCCGGCAAATATCTGAAAGAATATAAACCGGCCCTGAATGTCCGGGGGGAAGATTTTAAGAAAATAAAAATTTTTTTGGAGGGAAAAAGATTCTTTCTTCTCAATCTACTCCAAAATCCCAACTTGCTGGAGCATCAAAGCTTTACCGACCTTTTATGGGCGATTTTTCATTTAACGGAAGAATCATGCAAGAGAAAAGATTTAACCAGAATACCCCAACCGGACTTAGAACACTTAAGAAACGATGCAGACAGAACTTACGGCCGGTTAATCAGAGAATGGCTGAACTATATGTGCCATTTACATAAAAATTACCCTTATCTTTTTTCCTTGGCGGTAAGGACCAATCCCTTTGACGAGAATTCTTCCGTACAGATAAGTTAGATTTTGAATCTATCCGGGCAAATACTGTTTGGTAGACCTGATTTTTAAAATATTCTTTAGAGGTTAATTGAGGTAAGCGGGTGAAATACGCTATTTTTTCGGATATTCACGCTAATCTCCCGGCCTTCCGTACGGCAGTTGAATTTTATAAAAAAGAGGATATAGATATCTTTATTTTTAACGGTGATATTGTAGGTTACGGAGCCGACCCCAATCCCTGCACGGAGCTTTTAAAGGAACTTAATCCGGTAAATCTTGCCGGAAACCATGATTGGGCTGTTTTGGAAAAGATAGGGATTGAGTTTTTTAATCCTTACGCGAAAGCGGCTGTTAACTGGACTAAAAAAGAGATAAGCCAGGATAACAGGGAGTATCTTAAGACTTTCAAAATGGTCTACAGAGAAAAAAATTTTGTCTGCGTACATTCAGCCATGATTGAACCCCATAAATTTCCCTATATACTCGACGAATTAGACGCCCGGGAGAACTTCCGCTGTTTCCGGGAAAAATTATGTTTTATAGGCCATTCTCACAGACAGGAGACTTATGTGTTAAAGAACGGCAGGATTTCCCGTAGCGGCGAAAAAGCAATAAAGCTTGAGGAAAACTGCCGGTATATATGTAATGTAGGCAGCGCAGGCCAGCCCAGAGATGGTGACCCCCGCCTATGCCTTTCTTTATACGACAGCAGTAGAGGAGTTATAACTTTTGAGAGATTAAATTATGATATAAAAGAGGCAGCGGATAGGATTTTAAAACAGGGATTGCCGGAGATTCTGGCTTTGAGATTATATAAAGGCTTGTGAGTTTACCGGTTGAAAAGCCGTTTCTGCGGTTTTTTTGGGCTGGCCGGGAGTGTTTTGTTTTTTCTTAATAGCTTGAAAATAAGGAGAATATAAGTTACAATTTATTTGGCGATAGGGGTGTAGCTTTATGCTTGAGAGGAGAAAAACGGTAAGGAATTCCTGGGACCCTGCAGCGATAGGGCAAAGAGAAAGGAGAAGGTTTGTAAGAGTACCTCTGCATGCCAGAATATCCTATCGTGTCCTGCCCAAAACCAAGGTTAAAAGATTCTTGACTCGGGATATCAGCCGGGGAGGAGTGAGGTTCTACGTAGATGAATTTATACCCAAGGGCAACCTGCTCGAGGTTACCTTAAAACTGGAAGGAGTTTCGCTGATTTTCGAAGCTTGCGTGAGAGTGCAGTGGATAGCAGAACAAACCCGGAGTGAACGTTATGAGGTAGGAGCTGAGTTTGTAAATATCCACCATGAGGCGGCAAGATATCTCATGCAGTATATAGAGAATATGGTCAAAGATTCTCAAAAAGAATAACTTACCTTGTACCTCCGCAACTCTTTTTCCTGTTAGAAACGATTCCCAAATACGGCTTAGATAGCATCTTTTCCGGTTATAGGGTTCCTGCAGATAATATCAACTATCCGTGAAGGTAACAGAGGATATATGCGGGAGAAAGGCGTAACCGGAGTATTAAAATTTTATTACCTCAAAAAAAATAAGGTGGTATAATATATAAAATGGAAGAGGAACGCCGGAAATCCATCCGTATAAGCGATGAATCGTTAATAGAATACAGGCCTTTCAAAAGTCTTTTCGGTATGTCCTTTAAGTGCAGGAATATCTCCGAAGGAGGGGTTTGTATTCCGGCTTTCATCAGGCTGGACGAAGGCAGAGAAGTTTTTTTATCTGTTTATTTAGAAAATGACCCCAAGCCTCTGGAAATAGAAGGTAAAGTAGTCTGGCTGAAAGAAAGCCGCGGCCTAAACTATAAATATCTTATCGGAGTTCAATTCAAAAACGTAAGCCCGGTCAACCGCCAAAGACTGCATACTTATATCTGCGCAAAGCACCATGAGCAATCCTGATCTTTACCAGGACAGTTTATAAAGATTTTACTTAACTAAATAGAAACCCGGGGAAAATTTAGATTTCTTTTTCCGAGGAGATTTAGTGTTAATGCGTAAAGGAGGCCGGAGTGGAGCAGAATGTTAAAGACCAGGAGCATCTGAAAATATTATCGGTGTTTCATTATGTAGTGTCTGTCTTCATGTTTGTCGTTGCTTCTTTTTTTATTATCCATATTGTTCTGGGGGCAAGCATTGTTATTTCCCCCGAGACTATGCTGGATGATAAAGGTCATCCTCCCCCTGCTTTTATCGGATGGATTTTTATTTTAATGGGGTCTATTGTAATTTTCGGAGGTTGGTCTCTGGCCGGATGCCTCATAGCCGCCGGAAGATTTTTGACCCGGAGAAAACACTATCTATTTTGCTTGATAGTAGCCGGGCTTAATTGCCTCTTTGTTCCCCTGGGAACAATTTTAGGGATATTTACCCTGATAGTTTTATTGAGGGATTCGGTTAAGGGATCTTTCAGCTGACAGTTTTGTTCCTTCGGATGAGTTAATTTGATAGCGAAAGAAACATATTTTGCATAAAACCCGGAGCAGGCCTTAATAAAGCCGAATATTCTTATATGCAAGAAGGCACATTTATTGTGTGTCTTGAAAATAATAGATAAATATGGTATGTTTGGGGTGGAGGTTCAGATTTATTGCTGGGGAAGGCAATAGGTTTGGGCTTTTTTTATAGATACTTAGAACCACCGGGAGAGTGGGTATGGAAGAAAATAGAAAATATGTAAGATTTAAAGCTCCCTTTTGCGTGCAATATACCAGCGAAAGCCTAAAGGAAGAGGTGCCCGGGGTTATAAAAGATATCAGTATGGGCGGGATAAGAGTGCTTTTGTACACAAATTACAATGTACCTGCTGACAGTATCGCTTTTTTTTCTATTCTTCTTCCCGAAAACACCTTGCAGGTGTCTGCCCGGGTGGTCTGGTCACAACTGGAAGGAGAGAAAGAAG
>WJKZ01000241.1 GCA_014728785.1 Candidatus Omnitrophota bacterium | reverse complement strand
GTCTCGGGGCATTATAATTAAAAATCAGAATGGTCCTTTGAAAACATCTTTTGGTTTTTTTCTTTTTATTTTTACTCTGGCAAATGATTTTTTACTCTCTGCAGAAAAGAGGTCGATAACCCCCTGCACTATATCATAACAATTGGGGTAATACACTTTCTCAAGAGCAATGCTGGTAGGAGTCGGGGATTCCGGCAAACCTACTCTTTTGGGAGGAGCTTTTAAAAAATTCAGGCAATGTTCGGCACCCAAAGCACAGATTTCTGCACCTACACCAAAAGGTTTAAAGCCGGTATCTGCTACTAACAAACGGCCGGTTTTTTTAAGGGAATCAAAGATAATTTCTCTATCCAAAGGCCTCAGAGAACGAAGATCTATTACTTCGGCGTCAATTTTATAATTTTTTTTAAGAATCCTTGCGGCTTTAAGAGCTTCATCTACCATTAAAGAAACCGCAACAATACTGACCTCCGTACCTTTCCTGCTTATTTTTCCTTTTCCTAAAGAAACCCGGTAATATTTGGGAGGCACATGGGCTGTTTTATTATAAAGCCGGCGATGTTCGATAAAAATTACGGGATTTTCGTCTTCTATACTTGATATGAACAACCCCTTTGCATCGTAAGGATTGCTGGGCATAACAACTTTCAACCCCGGTATATGAGCAAAAATTGCCTGTAAATTCTGAGAGTGTTGTGCCCCCTGGCCCCAACCTTTACCTATAATAGACCTTATAGTAATGGGTACGGGAGAAGAGCCTCCAAACATGTAGAACCACTTGGCAGCATGATTTATAATCTGGTCCAACGAAAGTAATATAAAATCTATTCTCTGATGGACCAAAACGGGGCGCATCCCCATAAGAGAAGAGCCGATAGCTATGCCGGTCATTCCGTTTTCCGCTATAGGCGTTTCTATTACCCTTAACTTTCCGAATTTTTTATCCAGACCCTTAAGGGTTCCGAAAATACCCTTGGGAGAAGTAGAACCGCAACCCATCACAAAGACATGAGGATCCCTCTTCATGGCCTGGTACATAGCCTCACGAAGCGAATCCCTATAGTTTATCCTTCTCATAATAAATTAATCCCGCAAATAAGCTTAAATGTAATAAACATCTTTTGTTAATTCACTATACAGGGGAAAAGGAGATTTCTTTGCAAATTTTAAAGCCTCTTCAATTTCCTCCTTTATACCTTTATAAATATTATCTATCTCTTGTTTTCTGATTAATTTTTCTTTCAAGAGAAACTCCGAAAATTTTTTAATGGGGCATTTATTTTTCCACTTATCTACCTCTTTTTTAGAGCGGTAGCCGAGATTATAATCATAGTCAGGTCCCACGTGTTCAAGCCAGCGATAGGTTCTACATTCCACCAGATGAGGGCCTTTTCCTTTTCGCGCTGCGGCCACGGCATTTCTGCCAGCTTTAAAAACTTCCAGAACATTATTTCCGTCGACCCTCACCGAAGATACTCCGAAAGCACGGGCTTTAAGATAAATGTTATCTCTGGCCTGTCTTACCGACTGGTGGGCATGAGTGGCGTAAAAATTATTTTCACAGATAAAAACTACCGGCAATTTTTTAAGTGCCGCAAAATTAAGGCTTTCATAAAGTACTCCCTCATCTGCAGCTCCGTCGCCAAAGTTAACCAGAGCCACACTCCTTTTTTTAATCATCTTTATAGCCAGACCTGCTCCTACGCATATAGGAAGGGTGCCGCCTACAATGGCAGAGCTTCCCAGAAGGCCGACATCTGAGCAAACTAAATGCTGGGAACCCCCCTTTCCTTTGGCACAACCCGCGTTCTTCCCGAAAAATTCAGCCATTAAAAATTTCAGGCTTCCTCCCCGACCTATATAATAGCCGTGAGCACGATGGGAACTAAAAGAGACATCTCCCTTTTTCAGGTTTAGGCAGACTCCGGTTGATACGGCTTCCTGTCCCGTACAGAGATGCATAGGGCATCTCATCTCGTGCTTATGGTATAGATTGGATATATTTTCCTCTACTAATCTGATTTTAACCATTGTATAGAGAAGATTCCGGAGAATCAAAGCCGGTATACCTTTATAATTTTTAGCTATTTTTTTATTTTTTTCCATTTTTAAATATATCTTTAATCTGATGAGCTACTGTAAGAGGATCTAAACTATTCAGAGCCTGAAGCTGTTTTCTATTACCATACTCATTACAAAAATCAGATATACCTAATAATTTTAAAAGGGGCGCACAGGGTTTTTGAGAAATAATCTCAGAAACTGCACTTCCCAGGCCTCCATGCAAGAAATGTTCCTCCAGGACAACAACAACTTTATTTTTTCTTACCGCCTCCCACAGGCCACCGGCATTGATAGGTTTGATTCGAAATATATCGATAACTCCGCTGTCTATACCGAATTCGGAAAGTTTTTTAGCCGCCTGGAGGGCATTGTATACTATCCTTCCGGTAGCGATTATGCACACATCTTTGCCTTCTTTTAACAAGGAAAAACCTCTGGCGAATTTTATATCTTCCTGCCTCTTGTACAAGAGAGGAAAACCTGTCCTGTCCAGTCTTATATACTTAGGTCCTTTCTCCTTATAGGAATTCCTGCAAATAAAATCAGCTATGAGACTGTCGGAAGGACTGTATATTTTCATGGGGGGCAGAGAACGCATGAGAGAGATATCCTCATAACCATGGTGTGTAGGCCCAAGAGTGGAATAATCCAGGCCCGCTCCGATACTGACAATAGTTACATTCAAATCCATGCAGCAGAGATCGATTCTTATCTGCTCATAACACCTCATGGTAACAAAAGGAACAATGCCGTAAACATATATTTTTTTTCCTGAAAGAGCAAGGCCTGATGCAACCCCTATCATATTCTGTTCAGCTATACCTACGTTCATATACTGGGCACTTAGCTCTTCCCTGAAATTATCATGACATATAGCTCCGGTATCGGAAGTAAGAAGCAGCAGGTTTTTATCTTTGACTGCCAGCGAAAACAGCGAGTCAAAAAAAGCATCTCTCATGCCTTTAGTCCAGCGTCTCATCTTTAAAACTTCCCGTATCTTAGTTCCTTATTAATAATATTAAATTCCTTTTCAGTGGGTATTCTGTAATGCCATATAGGATTATTCTCCATAAAAGAAACCCCTTTGCCTTTAACGGTAAGAGCTATTACAAGCAGCGGCTTATCGGAAGAACGATTCCTTATGCCGCTTAACGCTCTTTTAAGCTCTCTGAAAGAATGCCCGTCTATTGTTATAACCTCCCAGCCGAAAGCTTTCCATTTTTCCTCAAGCGGCTCGATGGTTAAATACTTAGGCAGAAAGTCTATGGCCGAAGCGCCGTTATAATCGATTATAGCAATCAGGTTATTCAGCTTATGCTGGGATGAAAACATAGCAGCTTCCCAAACCGCACCCTCGTGACATTCTCCGTCTCCCAGTAAAACTGTAGAAATATAGTCTTTATTATCCATCTTGGAGGCTAAAGCCAACCCCGCAGCAATAGATAATCCGTGGCCGAGAGAGCCACTGTAGGCTTCCACCCCGGCTATATGATTTTCGGGATGCGCGCATAAACAGCCTCCCTGCTGAATAAAATTTTTAAGGTAAGAGCAGGGGAAAAACCCTAAATCTGCAAGAACAACATACAACGCTATAGCTGCATGGCCTTTACTTAAAATAAACCTGTCTCTCTTAGACCAATTAGGCTTTTTGGGGTTAAAACGCAGGGTAGCCGCATAGTATAGAAAGGTAAGAATTTCGACACAGGAAAAGGAAGGAGCTATATGGCCTGAACCGGCCTTCATGGTTATATCAATTATCTGCCTGCGGATATACCGGCTCTTCTTTTCTAAATAGCTTATAGCAACTTTTTTCAATTTACTCTTAACGGTTTCTTATCTTGTGGTTGCAGTAAAATAACTTCCTGGAAAAAAACAGTTTATAATTATCTCTTATTTTTACTATTTTGCAAATATATCTTTGCTAATTACCAGCTTAAAGAAGAATCACGTTTTTGAGCTTCTATGCATATCTGCAGACCTTCCCGGGCTTTTTCATTGTCCGGGTTAAGCTCAAGTACCTTCTTAAATACTTCTTCGGCTTCGCTGAATTTATGCTGTTTATTATAAACATAACCCAGGCTCACAGCGGCTCCTTCATC
>WJKZ01000240.1 GCA_014728785.1 Candidatus Omnitrophota bacterium | reverse complement strand
GCTCAAAACCGGGGATATCTGCCTCTACGTAAATGTTTTTTTCATCCTCACTTAAATCAAGCGAAGGAGCAAATACTCCAACGTCTGAAGCTGCAAGGTCTGTGCCGGGAAATTCGAACAACTTGTTGATTTCGTCCTGAAGAGTTCCCAACATCTTAAAGGGATCACTTCTGTAACGTGTCAATTTCATAACTCACCTCCTTTCCTGACTTAGCACTCTCAAGCCCATAGTGCTAAATAAAAGACAAAAAAATCTCTTACCTTTCATTACATTTTCTACAATACATTTTCTTAATCAATTGCTCTCCTCCACTTCTTTTTGACTGATTTCTACTTTTGTTTTAAGAATCAATATCGTCTCCCATCTCAAAGATAACCTTTACACCCTTAACGTTTACCCCTCTCTCTTCAATAAGGTATTTTATATATTTAAGCTTTTTAACCTCTTCAACAGAAAAAAGTTTTCTCTTTTTCTTCTTTCCCCTGGCCTTCTTCCGCTTTTTCTTTTCTTCCAGTATATCTTCCTTTATAATCTCATGGAGCATATAGTATTGTATATCCAGTAAGTCACACACTATACTTACAGGAAAAATAGGCTCATCTATCGGTATATCAAGCCCAAATTGTTTTTCTATATCTTTCCACTTCACCGCAATCTAAATATACAACATTTCCTAAATTTTGTCAAGAATTTTTTCAAAAAAAATTTAAAAATTTTTCAATAAAAATTAAGTATAATTTGAATAATTTCTAAACCACTGCCGGCCAAAATACTGACCATAGCTCTAGACTACACCTCTCTAACCTCAAGCCCCTTTCTCTTTAAGAAAGGGATCTCCTGCTTCTCAAGCCTCATCCAGTAAACAGCTTCCTTTTCTCCATAAGCATGTTTCAATATCTCATAGCGGGAATGGAGAAAATCGGCTATTTTCATTTCACTGAATGGAACCTTTACTACCACTTCAATCCAGTCCTTAAAAAGAACCTTATAAGTTTTATCTTTCAGGTCGTTTATCCCTTCACCCCTTACAGCAGAGATAAATGCCGCCTCCGGATAATCTACCCTTAGGTCTCGTAATTCCTCCGAGGTAATCTTATCTATTTTATTAAAGACAAGTATAGTCGGCTTTCCGCTTAAATCAAGCTCCGCTAATACCGAGTCAACAGATTTTTTAAGGTGGTTTATCTGTACGGAGGAAGCATCGATTATATGCAGCAAAACATCTGCATAATGAAGCTCCTCAAGAGTTGCCTTAAAAGCTTCTATTAAGTAGGGCGGGAGCTTGTATATAAACCCGACAGTATCGGTAAGCACTGCTTCGCTGTTATTCAGGACAATTTTTCTTGTAACCGTATCGAGGGTAGTAAACGGGGCCGAAGAAGTAATCCTTCGGCTCTCGGATATAGTGTTAAAAAGAGTAGTTTTCCCTGCATTGGTATAACCTACAAGTGAACATACCCCGATTTTCTCCTTTTCCCGCCTCTTCCTCATGACGTCTCTCTGCTTTCTCACCTCTTTTAAGTCCTGCTTTAAGCGGCCTATCCTTTCGGATATTTTCCTCCTGTCCACCTCAAGCTTCTTTTCTCCCGGCCCCCTTGTGCCTATACCTCCTCCCAGACGGGAAAGCATAATTCCCTTCCCTCTCAGACGGGGAAGCAAGTATTGGAGTTGAGCCAGTTCGACCTGAAGTATACCTTCTTTGGTGCGGGCATGCTTGGCAAAAATATCAAGAATAAGCTGGGTGCGGTCCAACGTCTTAACCCCCCATATATCTTCTAAGTTTCTCTGCTGGGTAAAATTAAGATTATTATTTACTACAACCGTGTTGATACCAAACTCCTCTACAAGCATAGCAATCTCATCAACCTTACCCTTGCCTATATAATGAGAAGGCCGGGGCGTTCTTAAATTAACATAGACGGTTTCAGCCACAGCTATACCGGTAGATACAACCAGGCTCCTGAACTCCGAAGCAAGCTCATCCTTACTCCAGGTTTCATCCTGCTCAAGCACTACTACCAGCAATGCTTTTTCTTTGGTTTCTGTTTCAAACATAAAATTTATAGAGAATAACTAATAACTGTTATTTTCCTTCGTCCCTCACCCCTCTGCAATTTGTCATCGGCATCGGTCTGGTCCTGGTCTGAGTATGGTCATCGGTATAGGTTGTAAGCCTCAGGCTGCAGGTTTCAAGCTTCAGGCTTTCAGGCTACAAGTCTCAAGCGACAAGCAGCTATGAGCTAAGAGCAATAAGCCATGAGCTATTATCTCCCCTCATCCCTCTATCTCCTTTAATATTTTTTCCGACAACCGCCCTGGGGACAAATCATCTGCGTCAATCCACTCAATTCGCTTATCCTTGTTAAACCAGGTAAACTGCCTCTTGGCAAAATTACGGGTATTCTTCTTCATAAGTTCTCCTGCCTCCTGCTCGCTTAACTCCCCGCGAAGAAATCCGCTTATCTCTTTTATACCTATTATTTTTTCGGCCGTAAGGCTTAAATTTTTAGTCATAAGCCCTCCTACTTCTCTCACCGCCCCCTCACTGAACATCTCGCCCACCCTCTTGTTTATCCTCTCATACAACCGCTCTCTGTCCACCTTAAAGCCGAAAATCTTAATATTGTATTTGCCGTAAATGCCGCGAGCCTCCTTTTGAAAGGCTGATATGGGCTTTCCGCTTAAAGAATAAACCTCTAACGCCCTGATAATTCTTTTTAAATCATTGGCTGAGAATTTAGCGGCCGTTTGGGGGTCTATTTTTTTCAATTTCTCGTATAAATACAAGTTACCGTGTTTTTCGGCATCGCGGCGAAGTCTTTCCCTTAAGGCATCATCCCGGCCTGCACCTTCGAATATCCCATCCAGAAGCGCTTTTACATAAAGCCCCGTTCCTCCACAGGCTATGAGGGGGGTATCTTTCTTTATCAGTTCATCAATGAGGGAAATACACTGTTTGTAATAATCAAACACACTATAATTCTCCTCAACTGATATTATATTTATAAAATGATGTTTAACTTCATCAAGCATCTGTTTAGAAGGCTTTGACGTAATGATACGGGGTTCTTGGTAGATAAGCATCGAGTCGCAGGATATAATCTGAGCTCCCGCACTTTTGGCAAGCCTGAAAGCCGCATCACTCTTTCCGGTAGCAGTCGGGCCTACTATGAATATTATGTCCGTACGCATATCAACGCTTATCGAACGCAGATTCCCGCATAGAATCCTTATTTCTTAAGACATCATAAACTCTTCTTATAATTTCTATAGGAGTATTTTCGAAATTCACCAAATAACCCACTTTATATTTAGAACTTCTCAGGTAATAGCGAAGCTGCTTCTCATTGACTTTTAACAATTCGGATAGGGATTTTATTTCTACTACTGCCTTATCCTCAATAATAAAATCAGGCTGGTAAATACCTACCGGCTCGCCTTTT
>WJKZ01000239.1 GCA_014728785.1 Candidatus Omnitrophota bacterium | reverse complement strand
GTATTGTACCCAACCCTTCTTCTCCGGGGATGCCCGTAACAGGGAGCCCCGAAGCTTCGGTTTCTGTGTAAAGATTATCTCCAATACTCCTTAAACCTGAAGGGTTTATAAATCTGGTCAACTCAATGTTCCCTAAAACATCTGTTGTATTATCCGCGTAGAGCACACTGACTTCTCCGTCCTTGCTGATGGAAATACTGACAGCATCTTCAGGAACAGTAATCTCCGGGAAAAGGATATAGCCGCTTGAAGTGACTATAGTCCCCTCGGAATCAATCTTAAACGAACCGTCCCTTGTATAAGCGCTTGAACCGTCGGGACGTAAAATCTCAAAAAACCCATCTCCTTCGACAGCAAGGTCCAACGGGTTTTGTGTCTCCTGAAAACCTTCCTGAGAAAAAATCTTAAATATGGCTGCCGGCCTGGTCCCTAAACCTATCTGAGAACCAACAGGTAATTGTAATTCCCCTCCCGCAACGGGGGTACCCGGAAGTTTAAGAGTCTGGTAGAAAAGATCCTTAAAGTCTACCCTTGATTTCTTAAAACCGGTTGTATTTACATTAGCCAAGTTGTTGGATATAGTATCGATGTTGACCTGTTGCCCATACATTCCGGTGGCTGATGTCCATAGTGACCTCATCATCTTACATCACCTCCCTTTTGGCACACAGATTAGTATCTGCGTATTTAATCATTTACGTTACCAGTACTTCACTCAATAATCTTCCCAGAGTTTCATCCTGCATTGACAAAGAACGCTGATTAATCTCATACGCCCTGAACCCTGAAATCATATCTACCATTTCCTTGACCGCGTTAACGTTGGATGACTCAAGAAATCCCTGCCGGACCGTAAAGTTCAAAGAAGGGGTAACCTCTACCTCTTCTCCGGGGCGGAATAGAGAATCACCTTCTTTTGACAATCCCTCACCTGGTATATCCACAACCAACAGCCTGTTTACTATTTCTCCGTCTACTACCAACTCACCCTGCGAAGAAAAATAGAATTCACCTTCTGCGACTTCCATGGGGCCGCTTTCTCCCAATACCTGATAGCCTTCACTTGTAAGGAGCCTTCCGTCGCCTGAAAGCATAAAACTTCCCGCCCGGGTATATCTCGTGCCCTGAGGAGTATCGAGAGCGAACAAGCCATCACCCTCTATTGCAAAATCCAGTTCTCTGCCGGTAAGGGTCATGGCTCCTTCAGAAAAATCAGTAAAAACTCCGGCGGCCTGACTCCCCAGTGATAAACTTCCCAGTACGGGCCTCGCCCCTGAATCTTGAGGATCGTCTATTCTGCTAATGAGAAGTTCTTCGAAGTTTCCGACTACCAGGTTATCTTTCTTAAAACCTGCCGTGTCTACGTTAGCTAAGTTGTTGCTGACCACTTCCTGGTTCCTAAGCTGAGAATCCATTCCGGAAGCAGAAATATAAAGGCCTCTTACCATAAAGCACCTCCTGTAATCTTTTTTATTTTCAGATTTTCAAACATTCAACTATCTCTATTTATGTCACAAACTTAGAGCTTTAACCTGCAACCTGCAGCTTGAAGCTTGCAGCCTGTTTACTCCTCGGGCATTTTTTCTATTTTCAAAGCGATTCTTTTGCCTACCAGGCCCGGCTTTGCTTTAAACTTTCCTAAACCTCCTATTTTAAGGTCGAGTAAAGAATCTTTGGAAGTATTGAGGCGCAGATAATCGCCTTCTTCCAGATTTAATAGGTCCTGCAATGTTACATCAAGAGAACCGAGCTCGGATACCAAGTCCATCTCCATTTTCTCTATATTATCTTTAATCAGCTTGTCTGTGGCCTCATTTTTTTTGCGCTGAGTTATAAAAAACCATTTTTTGAAATCCAGGTAAGGAAGCAAAGAATCAAAGACGATGTAGGGCAAATAGAATTTAACTTCGCTGCTGGAGTCACCTTTGGAAAAATTAATATTGACCATTATCACCGGCTCATGCGGGGACGCCAGAAACAACAGCTTAGGGTTCTTCTCTAAAGATACGATTTCTGCGGAAAAATCAACCAGTTTCCTGAAAGCTTCCTGAAGGCAAATGAGAAACCTTTTAGCTAAATTCCTGCCCGCTTCCTCCTCTACAGGCGTAAGATGCCTGGGAGAAGGAAAAGACTCGGGCATATGGCCTAAGATAACCTGGCTGAAAAAGAGAACGAAAGGAATTTTTATATCTAAAATTGAGTGCCCTTCTAAAGGAGGGGCCTCAAAAACAGCCAGGAAAGCCTGCTCATCCGAATCCTGAATCTCTTCATACGCTCCCTGATGGATAGAAGAAATCTCCGCATCCAGATTAAGCCTGTAATGAGAAGACAAAAATTCGCGCAGATTCTTGCAGAACTCATCCATAAGAATCTGAAATATTTTGAATTTTTCCCTCGAGAGAACTTCAGGAGACCTGAAATCATAAGGATATACTGTCTTACCCTTATAGTCTCTTTCTCCCTCTACATTAACTAGCGCCTCTATTTCCTTTGAAGAAAGGATATCTTTATCCATTATAACCTGCCTCCTTTTTATCCAGAGAATAAACCCATGCTAAAATTGTTGCCACAACCACATAAAATTCTTCAGGTATATACTGGCCTAAATCCAGCCTGTAAAACTTATCTGCCAGATTACCATCTTTGTATACAGGTATATCGCTCGATTTAGCTATTTCTAAAATCTTTGCTGCCAGATAGTCCCTGCCTTTAGCCGTTACCCTGGGAGCTATATCTTTTTGCTTGTTATATTTGATAGCTATAGCTTTTTTCTTCATATTAAATTACCACCTCAAGCCTTTTTTCTCTAAGAGGATATTCATTTTTTTTACTCACACGCACATTAAATCCCTTTAAAGAATAACCTATTCCATTAAGAG